>NZ_JAKSYQ010000193.1:0-18230 GCF_022829665.1 Methylobacterium sp. E-041
ATGGACGGCGACCCGCTCACCCTCGCCCTCGCCCGCCTGCCGGCCGACTGCGCCGCCTGGAAGCGCCGCCTCGCCTCGGTGCTGATCGGCGCGGTGCCGCATACCGGCATGATGACGATCACCGTCGATCCGATCCTGCCCTGGGTATCATTTTCTGGGACGGTCGATGCTCAGTAGCGAAATGGTGCGTGCTGGAAGAGCTTTGCTACGTTGGGAGCAAAAGGATCTCGCCGAGGCGTCGGGGGTATCGCTTCCTACGATCAAACGTTTGGAAGCTGCGCCCGGCGCTCTATCAGCTCACGGCCCTACGATCGCAGCCATCCAGCGCGCGTTCGAGAGTAAGGGCCTTGAGTTCATCCCCGAGAACGGCGGGGGCGCCGGCATCCGGTTCCGGGAGCGGTAGGCATGACCTCCTCGCCTGAGCGCCTATCCGAGGTCTCCCGCCTTGCTGGCCTGCTAACCGACCAGGTGCCGGACGCGCAGATCATGAGCCGACCAATCCTGGACCAACACATCCGTGCGCTCCTCGACGCCGCCTTGCTGCTCGCTGAGTACGACGTTCCACTCCCACACCTCCTGACGCAGATCGTCTATGAGATCGACAGTAAGACAGGTCCGATGGTAGAAACGGACGCGGTCGAGCAGGCTGGAGCGAAAGGCATGGCTTGGCTGCTTCGACCCTTCCAGGGACGAAAAGGGCCTTAGTGGCGCAGGGTCGGAACCATCATGCCGAAATTAGTTTCCTTCCGGTAATACAATCGAAGGAAACATGACCAAGCTTGCAACCCTTTCAGGCGCTGCCGCCATTCTGATGCTGACGGCCGGCGCATCCTTCGCTGCCCCGTATTCGGTGGGAACCACCACCAACATGGAAGGCAAGTCGTCCTCGGCCGACAAGAGCTCGATGACCGACGGCACCACGACTGCCAAGACGACCCCCGGCGCCAAGGCCGAGTCTCCCGGAACGGTTGGCGCGCTGAACAACGTTGGCGCCGGCACCAAGCCCGTCGATGGTGAGAAGAAGCCGACCCGAGGGTCAGGTGGTGAAGCAGGGCAGCAACGACTGCTGAAAGCGTCCCTAGCGTCGTACTTGGCAATCTGATGGCCCTGTAGGCTCTAGCTTGCAGGGCCGTTTTCGTTCTCCAGTCGCGACTTCACGGCAGAGAACGGGGACGACCCTGGCGTCAGGTTTCGCGAGAGGGCGACCCTAGCCAGTGAGTGATCGCCGTCACAATGCGATCTACGAGGCTGGACACGCCACGATCGCCCGCGCCCTGACATAGCCTGCAGCTGGGCGACGATCACCGCCGATGACGACAGCGCAGCATTATGGAGCAAATGCACCAAGGGAGGACGGCGCTAAACCCATCGGATGATGTCGCCACGTGATTTGAACGGGTTATGCCGTCATTATTCAATAAAGTTAGCAAAAGATGATTTAGTTAAATCAAATGTGCGCTTTGGTCGCGCGATGACAGATTGTCCTCCACCTGACACCCCAGGGTCGCGCTTTTTCAGGCGCCTACCTCAAGATGTCCCAAGGCAGAACTGCCCGAATGACTGCGTCAGCGATCTGAGCCAAGATGGCCGCGATCTGCTCACCCTCATCCGACTGTGGGGCGCCATCACCGAGCAGCCTGCGAGGGCGCGCGTTCTTAGTACCGCGCGGCAGGAAGCGGAGAGATCAGGCTATCGCGAGTAACACGGGAGCGACCTTTGGCCTTGTAGCTCCGCATCATCTGTGAGTTCTTATGTGATCCGCGAACGACAAACGCACGCCCATACCGCTGGCCTCAATTCTTTGCCGCTGTATAACCCTTAAAATCGATCTTGGTGCTCATCGGCAAGACTTTTAGGCGGCTCGCTTGGCTTCCCTGCTGTTTGCCCCGTCGCCACGCTCGCTCCTGGCCGATCTGTTCATATGATCAGCCCAAGCGATGACGCGCGAGCGCAACCGTTTCCCACTTGACCGCGCCTCATGCGGTGGTTTCCCATACTGAAACCCCTCCGCTGACGATGAGTGACAGTCTGTCAACTGAAGGCAGGCACCTTGCCGGCAAGCCGGACTCAGGACCGGTTCGCTGGTGAGATAGACGAAGCACCCGTCGCCCCGTGATCAGATCGGGGGACGGGCCTGCTGCCTATCGCACGGCCTGCCACACTGGCACGCCAACGGGGCGCCCAGGTCGATCCCGCCGGAAGGTCTGGTTCCCGTAGCGGATCCACGTGTCGCCAATCGCCTCGACGCGGCGCGCGTTGATTATCAGGCCGCCGCAGTAATCGACGCGGACCACGCCGATAGTCGGGTGCACGCCGAACAGGTCCATGGCCGTCCAGCCGAGGGCGATGGCGTAATCACCGAGCCGGTCGAGGAAGTCGAATCGCCGCCTCGCACATCTCCTGCCAGCGCTGAGCCGAGAGGCCCGGACAAGGTGGCACCGTGGGCTTCATGGCTTCTAGCGCAGCGCGCCAAGCCTGGACGTCGGAGGTCGCGGGTTAAGTAGGTGCGGGTGATGCCATGGGTCTCGCCGGATGTGAGCCGGCGGGGATAGGGGTGCGAGCTGGGTGGCGCAACGCGCTGGCGGCGACCGTCAGCCCTGCCAGGTGATCGGAAAGCGCATAGAAGCGCAAGTGAGGCTTGGCACCCTCACAGCCACCTCCCCCGGTTCGATGCCCCCCGATCCGCGGAGGTTCAACAATGAAGTCCTGGCACAACGCCTTTTATGCCTCCGCCATGGTTCTTGCGGTCGCATCGGCCCCGTCGATCCGTACGGCCCTGGCCGCCGATGCGGATACCAGGGAGCCGGAAGTCGTGCTCACGACGCAGGCCGTCGGCGGAGTGGCAGTACCCACCACCGGTTGGGACAAGGCGAAGAAGTATGAGAACGACCCGGATGCCATCACGGCCGGCAAGGGTCTCTATGCCGCCTTCAACTGCAACGGCTGCCATGCCGGCGGCGGAGGCGGGTTCGGGCCGGCGCTCTCGGACCAGAAGTGGATCTACGGGGGATCCCTTCCGAACATCGTCGACACGCTCTATGAGGGCCGCCCCAAGGGCATGCCGGCGTGGCGCGGCAAGATCCCCGACGAGCAGATGTGGCAGCTCGCGGCCTACGTGAAATCCTTGAGTAAGCCGGGTGGGCTCGCCCCGCCGCTTTAAGGACATTGAGCCTTCGCTCGACGGGCACCGACGGATGTGATCGCCACGCGCGAGCGGGAAGTCACGCCTCGCCGATGGATCCCAGGGCGGCCCCAGCTCCGCTCGATGCCATCGCGTAGCCGGGGATGCATGTCGCATCCCCGGTCCGGGACTCCAGACCGATCGGCCGGGATGTTGCAGGCGGATCCGGCCTACTTCTTCGGCTCCCCCGCATCCTTCGCGCTTAACGAGCCCGTGACCGATGGCTCGCCGACGAAGTGGAGCATCCCCTCGGTGTCGATGACCAGCTTGTCGCCGGTCTCCACCGAACGCCCATATCCCGAACCCCGGACGCGAAGCTCGCATCCACCCTTGCATTCGACCTCTGTCGAGGCACCGGCGGCCAGCTTCTGATCGGCCTGGGTCTCGCCCTGGTCCACCGTGAAGGTATGCTCGGCCTTGTCCTGGTTGCTCAGCGTGATCGCGAAGGCCGGCGTTGCCGCCAATAATGTCCCGATCAAGAAAATTGTCGATATTGAAATGTGCTTCATCACTCGTCTCCGTCCGATTGCGGCATGCGATCGAGAGAACGATGTAGAGCTAAGCGTTACAACGAGGACGCGGTATTAAGCCTAAATCGTATATTTACACGTCATATGATCGGTTCGCGCCTGATTGCATGTGATCTCTGGTGGGTGTCACCCGAGACCGACTATCCGCCGGGTTCGAGGCGACGGCCATCTAGATGTCCGTTGCGTTGAATTCGGTCCTTTCCGGGCGACGTCCCGTAGCCGGTCCGGTCGCGGGACGTCGTGGAGTTCGGCGGAGATGGCGGACGGCTCGGGAATGCCTCCAGGGATCGAGGATCGTGACGGATGCGACAGGCGGAAAGCACGGCAAGCGCACGGTATCTCGGCGATCTCATCGCCATCCTCGATCAGGAACGGGCAACCCGTGACGTCATCGAGCTGGTCAAGCTAGAAATCGCCTTGTCCACCCTCCGGGACCGGGCATCGCGGGGTGGGGCGAGCGAGCGAACTGTCGACCTGATCCAGGCGGTACAAATCGTCCTCGCCTTCCGTGCGATGCCCCTTGGAGCCGGGGTGTTGCACTAAGGCCGCCTTCGTCGGCCCTACGGCGCGCAAGAGCTACACGCCAACGACCGTAACGAACCTGCTCGACACGAACGTCCTGCGCAAACCGGCCGATGCAGGACGGTACTCCAACCGGGCTGACACTGGCAGATCTCCGCCCCTTCGGACCTAAGTTCAATCACATGTTAAATCGGCCATCCGCTCATGCATCGTGCATCGGCGAACTCAGCGCGTGACGAGAGCCATGCATCACGCACTGACGAGAAAGCTCGAAGGTTACAAGACCCTCTCGGATCACGACCGTTGGGCCCTAAACGGATTGGTACCCCGCATGCGCGAGGTCGGCGCGCACGTGGACCTGATCCAAGAGGGAGAGGCCCCAGAAAACGTGCACTTGATCCTCGACGGATTCGCATGCCGCTACAAGGTACTGCCCAACGGACGGCGCCAGATCATGGCCTATCTCGTACCCGGGGACTTTTGCAACCTTAACGTCTTCATCCTCGACCAGATGGACCACAACATCGGGACTATCTCACCCTGCCAGGTGGTGCACATCCCTCGGACGGCCATCGACGGGATCACCGCGCATCACCCCAACATCACACATGCGTTCTGGTGTTGCGCGCTGGTGGACGCGGCGGTCCTTCGCGAGTGGCTGGTCAACCTCGGAGGTCGCCCCCCGAACCAGCGCATCGCCCACGTCATGTGCGAGCTTTTCATGCGCCTTGAGGCGGTGGGACGGGTCATGGACGAGAGCATCGCGTTTCCGTTCACCCAGACCGACCTCGCCGACTCGATGGGCCTGTCGAACGTACACGTGAACCGCACGATGCGCGAACTCAAGAGCTTGGGCCTGATTACGCTGAAGCGCCGCGTCCTGACAATTCACGACGTCGAGCGGCTCAAGGCCTACTGCGGCTTCGCGCCTAACTATCTGCATCTGCGGAACACCCGTTGGGGTGAACGCCGCACCCTGCCGTGGGCCGACAGCGCGCAGTGGGGCTGACCCATGGTCGAACGACGCAACGTCGAGACGTTGGTCGTGCTCCAGCCCATCGCCGTCGACACCCCCAGCCCCGACAACGAGGGGATGCTGGTTATAGCCAACCGATTGCTGGTGGCGGTTCTGGTCCGGCCCGATGCCGAGCACGAGGCCCCAGGCTCCTGGTTCGTGGAAGTGGCGCTCGATCGCTTGCTCGGGATCATGCCCCCGCCGTTCAACACGCTCGAAGACGCGACGCGATGGCTGAGGAACCGGCTGCGACCCTGATTCCAAGACCTACGAGACGGCGACGTGATCGATCCGGGGCGTCGATGATTCACGCGGAGGCAATTCTCGCGGTCAACCGCCGCCCATCGAACGAAGCGAGCCCCGATGCCGAAGCTCATGCCGCGGCCGTCCCGAACGGCCCTTATCACCCTGCGATGTGGCCCAGTCCTAGACGAAGTCCGATCGGGTCGTCGCGCCGCCATGGTTCGGGTCGACCTCCGTGCCTCGCGAGGCATCGGGGGTCGCCTTCTTGCGTTCGTGCGCTGCTTTGGGAGGGACAGGTACCATCGGCTCCCGACCATGATGCCACATCTTATCCGGGCAGGCTGGCCACGGACGAGCGACGTCGGCTTGGAGCGGGATAGGAGCGGGACATGAGCGTCGGCCCGGAAGATTTGAAGCGACAACGGGGCGAGCCGAGCCGTATCGGACCCTACGATCCACGAGTTCCGAACGAGCGCGGAAGTCCCCGAGGCTGTTTTCGATACATCAGCATCCACCCTGCTCGGATGCGCGGTGGCCCGTCCCCACGGCTTCCTCGACATGGTGCCCGAGCCGCTCCTCGACGACATCGTGTTGCTCGCCTCCCAGGCGTGCCGGACCCCGGTGGCCCTCATCAGCCTCGTCGAGGAGCGGAGGCAGTGGTTCAAGGCCCGGGTAGGTTTCGAGCCGTGCGAGACACTGCTTGACCGCTCGGTCTGCGCCACGCCCTCCACCATTCTGGCCTTCTGGTCATTCCCGACCTTACGAGCGATCCACGGACCTGGTACAACCCGCTGGTCACCGAGCCACCTTACCTTCGCTTCTATGCCGGTTTGCCCCTGTGCATCGGCGATGATCGCGCGGTAGGAACGCTCTGCGTCCTCGATCAGGTTCCTCGAGACGGATTGGACGCCGACCAGGCCTTCACTCTGGAAGCGCTTGAGCGTTAAGTCATCGTCCAAGTCGAGCTACGCCGCGCGGTAGGAGAGGTCGTACGGCGCACCGCCGCCTTCGAAGCGAGCGAGGCGAGGCTGCGAACGATCTTCCATGCGACATACCAGTTCCAGGGATTGCTCGCCCGCGACGGGACCGTGCTGGACGCGAACGAAACCATACTCAAGGCCGTCGCGTCCTCACGCGGTGATGTGGTCGGCAAGAGCCTCTGGGATACCCCTTTGCTCGCAGGGACGCCGGGCATGCCCGAGCGGGTGCGGGAATGGGTCGACCGCGCAGCGGCGGGCGAACCCGTACGCCACGAGATCGAGTTGGATCTCCCCGGCGGCCGGAGGTGTCTGGAATTCGCTTTGAGACCGGTTCGAGATGCGGACGGCCTCGTGCTCGGCATCATGTCGGAGGCCGTGGACCTGACCGAGCGCCGCATCGAGGAACAGCTGCGGCAATCCCAGAAAATGGACGCCATTGGCCAATTGACCGGGGGAATCGCGCACGACTTGAACAACATGCTCGCGGTCATTGTTGGTAGCCTGAACCTTCTCGAACGCCGGCTCGCGAAGGGCGAGACGGATGTCGGCCGGTACGTCGACGCGGCCCTGGACTGCGCCAACAGGGCCGCGTCGCTGACCCATCGCCTGCTCGCCTTCTCTCGACTGCAGCCGCTCGCACCAGAGCCGGTCGACGCCAACCGCATGGTCCCTGAAATGTCGGACATGTTGACCCGCACGCTCGGCGAGCGGATCCTGATAGAGACCGCGCTTGCCGACGACCTATGGAAGGCCAGGGCCGACCCAAGCCAGCTTGAGAACGTGATCCTCAACCTGTCCGTGAACGCACGGGACGCGATGCCGGATGGCGGCCTCGTGACCATCGCGACGTCGAACGCCGCCATCCACGGCGCCCCCGAACCGGGAAACGACATCAAGCCGGGCCAGTACGTCATGATCGCCGTCTCTGATACCGGGACCGGGATGTCACCCGCGGTGATCGCCAGGGCGTTCGATCCGTTTTTCACCACCAAGGACGTCGGCAAGGGCACCGGCCTTGGCCTGAGCCAGGTGATCGGGTTCGTCAGGCCGTCGGGGGGGGCATGTCAGGATCGCGTCGGAGCCCGGCCGAGGAACAACCATAGAGGTCTACCTTCCGCGGTTCGAGGGGGCGCTTGAGGCTGACTTAATAGCAAAGTCAACCATGGCGTGTATCGGTGGTGAAGTCGGCGAGACCGTCATGGTCGTCGAGGACGACGCCCGGATGTGCTCCTGCTCGGTCGGGGCCCTGCGCGAGCTCGGCTATTCCGTCGTCCACGCCGCGAATGGAACGGAAGCGGTCAGGATGATCGAGGCGGGCCAGGTTGTGGCCCTGCTCTTCACCGACATCGTCATGCCGGAAATGACCGGACGCCAACTCGCCGATGCCGCCATGGCACGGTTGCCGAACCTGAAAGTCCTCTACACCACCGGCTACGTGCGTCGGTGGAGGTCGAGTGATGCTGATGCGCGACGCTTGCGCGATCCAGATGAAACTTCTTCCCATTGCGACACGTATGGGTGCTGCGAGCGAACGGCTCAGCTTGTGCGGCGACCGCAGCGATCCCCGCAGAACTGTGAGATATCGACACTCTATGTCTCTGGAACACCCACCTAGGGGCCAATCGCGGCGCCCACGTCTGGCCCTGGTTGTCGCCATGTGTCTCCTGCCAGTCCTGCTATGGATCGCCATCTACCTGATGTGCGGTAAGGCAGTCTGGTTCTGACGCCATCGCCTTCGCCCTCGGAGCCTTTAGTCCCTGGGGCGGAGATACTGCGCGAGAAGGAATCCGCCTTGCAGGGCGACCAGATGGGCGAAGAGGACTAAGAGCTCCAACGCGCCTAACTCCCGGCGGACGAGGCCGACTGCGATATAAGTGACGATGAGGCACCCTGAGGCGAACAGGATCATGACAGACCGATAATGCCACCCCAGTGCGATCCCAACGGCAAGCAGAAGCGCGGATGTGATCATCCTGACCCAATCACATCCTGGGCGTTTCGAGCCTCTTAACAAAGCCGTTAGAAGCGATCGGATAATGACGCAGCAGATATGGCGCGGCTTCGTCTCGGCGAATGCCGCGAACACGGAGCTATTCCGGATCTATGAAGGGCCGGAAGCTTCCGCCGCGATAGGTCAACGGGTCCGTAGTGGTGGGTGGCCGTGACCCATATGATCGCCCGAGCCTGAGGAAGCCATAATGCGAAGGCGCGATGAACGACCTCCGTCCGAACCGCGTAGAACGCTGGGCAGCTTCTAGGACGCCGCCGTTTTCACGCCCCGGGTGTTATCCATGATCCTGTTCCGTCGGGCTGCGCTTAACGAAACAGACCCGACCCGCGAAAGGCGGCGACCGAGCCTGTCCCGTTCATGGCAGGTGACGCGCCCGCAGATGGGACAACAGCCATTCAGGACAATGCCGACGGGTAGTTAATGAAGTCTGCGGCCTCGCCCGCCTTGAGCGCCAGTTCGACAGGACTGCGAGGGTGCTTTCTGGCACCTTACGATGCCCGTCGAGATCCTGAAGTTGAATGCCCAACCGCCCTGAAGGACCAGATCCGCCTCCCCCCATTTGGCTCCGGCAAACTCCGAGCTGGACGAGCGGCGACGTGCTGCTCTGAATGAAGCGCGCTGTTACTACAGTTGCTCGGACGCGCAGTGCAGCGGAAATCCGCCCGCTCAATTGGCCGAACAACTATCTTTCACTAGTCGACCGGATAGCATGGGCACAGAAGCGTAACATTCACCTGGGGTGGGCTTGATGCCGAATGCAGAAGGAAATTTTTGCTGAATTGTGCGCCGGCCGCGGTTGGAAAGCCTCCACCGCGCACCTAATCCAAGGCGTGCTGCGCAAGAGATTGCAGATGGTACCAACTCTGCGATTCTGAAGTTCAATTCAGGTTCTGCTTAGACGCAAGAAAGCAATCATTGTTGATGCAACAAATAAGCTCTGGAATTTCAGGCTACGCACAATAGAGCCCCTTTTCGTCTCTATATAGCTCTCGACCTGATGAAGCCTCCGACGGGGCCTTCATTCTGCCCATGGGCAAGGTCCTCGGCCGATTTGGGGCGGCTGTAGAGGTAGCCCTGCAGCTCTTCACATCCTGTTGCACGTAACTGCTCGGCCTGTTCCTCAGTCTCCACGCCCTCGGCCGTAATTGTCATGCCGAGGCCATGCGCCATGTCACGGATAGCTTGAACGATAACTTGGCTATCGCGGCGCGATGGTAGCTCCTTCACAAAGGATCGGTCGATCTTGACCTTGTCGAAGGCGAAGCTCCGCAGGTAGCTCAACGACGAGTAACCTGTGCCGAAGTCATCGAGCGCGATGCGTACGCCGAGAGCACGTATCTGCCGCAGGATGTCGAGGGCCGCAACGGCGTCTTCGATCAGGACGCCCTCCGTCACCTCAACTTCCAGCCGACTTGGCGCGAGGCCCGAGTGGGTCAGGGCGGCTAGGATGATATGCGGTAGATCACGGGTACGGAACTGCACCGCAGAGATGTTTACCGACACCCGGTGGTTAACCGGCCAGCTCGCGGCTTCACGGCAAGCCTCTGCGATGACCCAGGCTCCGATCGGGATGATTAAGCCGCTTGTTTCTGCGAGGGGGATAAAGTCGGCGGGTGAGACCATACCGAGCTTCGGATGCTGCCAGCGCAGGAGTGCCTCACAGCCGGTAATCGTTCCGGTCTGGGATTCGACGAAAGGCTGGTAGTGCAGCACCAATTCACCGTGTGCGAGAGCGGTGCGCAGATCGTGGACGAGGCGCTGCCGCTCCTGAAGCTTCTGATCCATTTCAGGCGCGAAGAAGCTGAACGTCCCTCGCCCGTCTGCTTTTGACCGGTAAAGTGCGGCGTCGGCGTTTCTCAACAACTCTTCAGCCGTATCACCATCCGATGGAGCGAAGGCGATGCCGATGCTGAGGCCGATGGAGACATCCTCGCCGCCGATCATGAACGGTGTACTCACACATCGGACCAAGCGCTGCGCGAGAGCTTCGACCGACCCTTGATTGGCATCCGCGGCATCGAGGATCATGAACTCATCGCCGCCGAAGCGAGCAAGCATGTCGGTGCCGTCGAGCTCGGCCTGCAAACGGTCGGTCACGGCAATGAGCAGCTGGTCGCCGGCAGGGTGGCCGTGACGATCGTTGACGGCCTTGAACCCGTCGAGGTCGAGGCTAAGCACGGCAAGAGGGTTACGCTCAACACCGCGCAACGCCTGTGCCAAGCGTTCGCCGAAGAGCATACGGTTCGGCAGCTCGGTTAGGACATCATAGTAGGCCAGGTGCGCCACTCGGGCCTCAGCGCGCTTGGCGGCTGAGATATCGGCGCAGACGCCGCGGTACCCCTGAAACGTGCCATTCTTATCGTGTATGGGGCGCCCGGACAGCGACCACCAGCAGGCATTCCCGTTCTGGACCAGGGGAACGACGTGGTCGCGAAATGGGCGACGCGCCTCGATATGCGCTTGCAACGCATCGCAAGCTTCGGTGTTACCTGCGGCAGTGACGTCCTGAAGCAAGGCGATTAGAGAGGTTGCATCGATCGCGTCCTGAGACCGCGCGAGCTTTTCCGCAAACCGCGGTGATGAGCTATGGCAGCGATGCTTTGCGTCCGTTTCCCATAGCCAATCGCTGGCCTGCTCCTCGTAGTCGCGTAGCAGCAGCGCTATGACCTCACCCTGCTGTTCCAAATTGTATTGCTGACGCTGCCCGGCGCCGAACTGTTTCACTTGACGCCGGACGCTGCGGATCGCGGTTCCTCCGCCGATAACGAACAATCCCGCCAGATACAGGTGCGGTGCATCCCAGCTCGATAGCAGTAAGCCCGCAATAGTGGCCGTCATTACGAGGCCGATATAAATCACGGCCGCAGGCAACACTGTGGCGAGTAGGATGCTGCCCCCCCAAAGGAGACCAGTGAGGAGGCAGATCACGCAGCCGAGTTCCAGACCGGAGACGCGGGGCATCAACCAGACTGGCACGCTGACTAAGCAGACACCCATCACGACTGTCTGAAGACTGAGGAGATGAATGTCGCGAGCGGCGACGGATTGATGTGGCGGCCGAGCATTCGCACGCAGTGATAAAGCCAGCTGACCAAGCGACATCAGCGTGACGACGCTACACCACGTCAGCAGCACACTGGCGTGGTGCTTGAACATGAGAAAAGTGAAGGCACCTGCACAGGCGACGTTCGCGAGCATCATCGCCGGAGCGAGTTGGTCGACAACTTCGAGCTGTCGCGCGCGGAGACGGCCCATCGTAAGTGCTTGCTGGGGCATTGCGCGCTCTAGAGAACAAAGAAGACCCAGCTTTAGGCAGACTTACTAAGGAGAAATGAATGGGGCTGCCTTATGGCTTTGAAATTTCATCTGATGGCGGCTTGAGGAGTTCAGCTCTGGCCGATAGCTTCCAGTCCGCCGTCGGCGGCTTCATCGGCACGGTCTCAGCCTCGGCCACCGAGTTGCAGGCTACCGCCGGGGTGATGAGCGGGACCGCCGCGGAGACGGCGAGCCAGTCGACTGCCGTGGCCGCCGCGGCCGAGGAGGCTGCCAGCAACGTTGGTACCGTCGCCGCGGCGGCCGAGGAACTTGGCGCCTCCGTCCAAGAGATCGGCCGGCAGGTCGACGGCTCTGCGCTCCTCGCCCGGCAGGCGGTGGATGAGGCCGACCGCACGGGGGCGCTAGTCCACAAACTGAGCGGCACCTTCGAGCGGGTCGGCGCCGTGGTCGGGTTGATCTCCTCGATCGCCGGGCAGACCAACCTGCTGGCCCTAAATGCCACTATCAAGGCCGCTCGGGCCGGGGAGGCCGGCAAAGGCTTTGCCGTGGTAGCGACCGAGGTGAAGGAACTCGTCGGGCAGACCGCCCGGGCGACCCAGGAGATCTCTGCCCAGATCGACCGAATCCAGGAGTCCACCGCTGAGGTGGTGGCGGCCATCGGCGGCATCACCCAGCGGATCCGCGACATCAGCGTCACGGCAGCCTCGATCGCGGCGGCGGTGGAGCAGCAGGGGGCAGCGACGCAGGAGATCGTGCGCAACGTTGCCCAGGTGGCGACAGGGACGGGCGAGGTGAGCGGGAACATCGCCGGCGTCGCGGGGGCCGCCGAGGAGACGGGCGCTGCCGCCACCCAGGTGCTGGGGGCGGCCACGGAACTGTCGCGCCAATCGGAGCACCTGCGGAGCGAAGTCGGGCGCTTCCTCGCCACCGTGTGCCCTGCCTGACGCGAACCTACAAACTTCCGCTTCCCCCATGTGTTCGAGCGGAAGCGGACGGGCAGAAAACCACCCCAAGCGGCCATTCGGCTTGCGACCCAAATAGGTCACCCCTCGCCCATCGAAAGCTGCTCGAAAGCAGTCATTTCGGGTCGAGCCAACGAACTATCGCACGGTTCAGTCCAGGCTGCCGAACCCCACGGTTTCCCGGGTCCAGGCAATCGTCTGCTCGCTCATGCTGATGCCGAGACCGGGCTGCGTCGGCACAATCATCCGACCGTCCTTCAACTCTAGACGCTCGTTGAACAACGGCTCCAACCACTCGAAGTGCTCGACCCAGGGCTCACGTTGCATCGCTGCGGCGAGATGGATGTGCAGTTCCATCGCGAAGTGCGGTGCGATGGTCAGACCGGCGAATTCAGCGAGCGTGGCGATCTTGAGGAACGGCGTGATACCGCCGACCCGGGGGGCATCCGGCATCAGGAAGTCCGCTCCGTTCTGCCGGATGAAGTCCCAGTGCTCGGAGACGCTGGTGAGCATTTCGCCGGTGGCGATCGGCGTGTCGAGCGCAGCTGCAAGCGCTGCGTGCCCGGCGGCGTCGTAGCAATCCAGTGGCTCCTCAATCCAGATCAGGTTGAACCGCTCGAAGATGCGGCCCATCCGCATGGCGGTCGGCCGGTCCCATTGCTGGTTGGCGTCGACCATCAGCGGGAAGGCATCGCCAAGGTGCTCGCGCACCTGCGAAACGCGCGCGATGTCGAGGGCCCAGTCCGGCTGGCCGACTTTGAGCTTGATGCCGCCGATGCCCTTCTCACGGGAACGGTCGGTGTTGACCAGCAGCTGGTCCAGCGGCGTGTGAAGGAAGCCACCGGAGGTGTTGTAGCAACGAACTGCCTCGCGTTGCGCACCGAGCAGTTTGGCCAGCGACAAGCCGGCCCGCTTCCCCTTCAGGTCCCATAGTGCCACGTCGAAGGCGCCGATAGCCTGAACGGCGAGGCCGCTGCGGCCGACCGAGGCGCCCGCCCAGGCGAGCTTGTCCCAAGCCTTGCCGATGTCGCTCGGATCCTCACCGATGAGCGCGGGCGCGATCTCGCAGGCATGGGCGAACTGTCCCGGTCCGCCGGCCCGCTTGGAATAGCTGATGCCGAGGCCGCGATGTCCCGCGCTTGTCTCGATCTCGCAGAACAGGATCGCGATCTCGGTCATCGGCTTCTGGCGCCCGGTGAGCACCTTGGCGTCGCTGATTGGGGTCTTAAGCGGCAGGTAGACCGAGCGCAGGCGGATCCCAGTGACGGTCTCGTTCATGTTCTTCTCCGGCGTTCAGTCATTGTCGGTAGCCGACACGTTTGGGCGCTCAGGCCTGCGCAGTATGGAGAGATGCCGGGCGGACCAATGGCTCGTCCGTGGCTTGCTCATCTTCTCCGATCTCAAGCCGCTTCAGTGGCCCGACGACGACGAGGTAGGATAGGGCACCGATCAGCGCGACCGTGCCGATGTAAACGAGCGCCAGGTCGAAGGAGCCCATCTCCTTGACGATGATGCCGATGGCCAGCGGCGTGACAATGCTGGCGAGGTTGCCGCACAGATTGAAGATGCCCCCGCTGACACCCATGATCTGCTTTGGCGACACATCGCCGACGATGCACCAGCCGAGATTGCCGATGCCCTTGGCGAAGAAGGCGATGCTCATCACAGCGATCACGAACACGTCGGACTGGACGTAGTTCGCAAGCACGATTGTGCTGGAGAACATCAGGCCAAGGATGATCGGGAGCTTGCGCGAGACGGTCAGGCTGAACCCGCGCCGCAGCAACCAGTCCGACCAGAGGCCACCGGCCAGCCCACCGAGGAACCCGCAGATCGCCGGGATCGCGGCTACGAGGCCTACCTTGAGGATCGACATGCCGCGCGCTTCGAGTAGGTAGGTCGGAAACCACGTCAGAAAGAACCACGTAATCGTCGTCAGGCAGAACTGCCCGATGTAGATGCCGATCATCATGCGGTTGCCAATCAGCGCCTTCACCTCGGACCACCGGATCCGGTCGCGCTTGTCCCCCATGTTCGGCAAGCACCGCCCGCCTCGATGTAGTCGAGTTCGGCTTGGTTTACGCCTTTGTGGTGACGCGGCTCCTGTACGTAGACGAGCCAGATGATGCCGAGGACGATGCCCACGCCGCCGGCCCAGAAGAAGATCGCCTGCCAGCTGTGGGCGTGCAGGATCCACGTCATGATCGGCGTGAACACGGCGAGCGCGAAATACTGCGCCGACTGGAAGATCGAGGTCGCGAAGGCCCGTTCCTTAGTCGGGAACCACATCACGGTCAGCCGGCTGTTGGCAGGAAAAGCCGGTGCCTCGGTGATGCCCATGAGGAAGCGCAGGGCGAAGAGCGCGACGAACGTGAAGGTGACGAGGTGCACGAGCCCCTGCATCATCGTGAGGGCCGACCATAGGATCAGGCCTGTCCCGTAGACCAGACGGGCGCCGTACTTGTCGAGCACCCAGCCGCCGGGGATCTGAAGGGCCGTGTACGCCCAGCCGAACGCTGAGAAGGCCAAACCCATCGTGATGGCGTCGAAGCCGAACTCAGTTCGCATGGCGGAGGCGGCCACGGACAAGGTTGCTCGATCGACATAATTAAACGTTGTCGCCAGAAAGATCAGCGCTAGAATGACATATCTGATCTTGGTACTGTGCAGACCCTGCCTCTCTTGAGACATGACCTTCCTCCGATGAGGCTGAGCCATTCTCGCAGGAAATAACTACCAGCGGTGGCCGTTTGCCGAACCCATTTCATGCGGCGGCAAGATAGTGCCGTCCAACTTAATTGCTGGATCGATCGATACCGAACTTGCATCGATGTCTCGTGAGGCAACCCGGCTGGCGCAGTACGAACGTCTGCCCTGGCCCTTTGATGCGCGAGTAGCAGACAAGCTGCCTTCCACCCAACTCGGACCCTGCGGTATGTGCCTACATACGTCGACAAAACGGTCAGATATCCGACACGTTGTTCGGGTTGCTATCGACCCTTCACAGACCCTCAGAAGGTCCGCTTGGCCGTATCTTGATAGACAATGACCTGCGGCTGGGCCCGGTGGTCATGCGACCCTCCGCTTTCGGGTGCTTCGTCGCGCATCTGCCGACCGTCGATCCGCTGGCGCGCACTGAGTGGCGTCGTTAGGCTGGCACGATCATGGAGCTGAAATGGCTTGAGGACTTCGCTAGTCTCGCCCGCACCGGCAATTTTTCTCGGTCGGCCGAGGAGCGTCACGTCACGCAGTCCGCGTTCAGCCGCCGGATCCGGGCGCTGGAAACGTGGCTGGGCGTCGCCCTAATCGACCGCAGCACGTATCCGACCTCATTGACGGCGGCAGGACGGGAGTTCCGCGAAACGGCCGAGGAGGCGATGCGGATGCTGCATGGTAGCCGGGTCGCCCTGCAAGCCAGCGCTCGACCGAACCAGCAGACCGTGGCGGTCGCCGCGCTCCACACCCTAGCCCTGAGCTTCTTCCCGGGCTGGTTCCGGCGGATCGAGGCGCGAACCGGCCCCCTGAGCAGCCGCCTGCTCCCGGACGACTTCCACACCTGCATCCAGGCAGTGGTCGAGGGGGGCTACGACTTCCTCCTGACCTTCCACCATGCGAGCGTCCCGGTCCTGCTGGATCCTGAGCAGTTCCCCCACCGCGTGGTTGGGACGGACAGTCTCGTGGCCGTGCGCAGCGCACAGACCACAGAGGAGCCGTTGCCTCGCCTCGGCTACCCACAGAACTCCTTCCTCGGCCGCCTCTCGGTCGTCGCGCAGGCCCGGGTGGATGAGCCGCCTGCCGCATTCACCCACGTCAACGAAAACGCCATGGCAGAGGCGTTGAAGTTCATGGTCCTTGAAGGGCATGGGCTGGCATGGCTGCCGCTCAGCCTCGTCGCTCGCGAACTGGCGGCCGGAACACTGATCGTGTCAGGCGAGGCGATGCCGCTTGAAGTGCGCCTGTACCGCAATGCCGGGCATCGGCGCGCTGCTGTGACAGCCGTCTGGCAAGCCGCCGGGGCGCTGGCCCACGAAACTATGCGGAATCGGAATAGGTCGGACTGACATGGCATTGGCCCCCCAAGTGAGCGCCTTGCATCGTGCTCGAAAGACAGGAGGTCACGATGCTCGGCGTTCTTGGTGGGATGGGTCCGATGGCGACCGTCGATTTCATGGCGAAGGTCGTCCGGAACACCGCGGCTGCCTGCGACCAAGACCACATCCCGATGGTGGTCTGCTCAGCGGCGAACATCCCCGATCGCAATGCCGCGCTTCGTGGCGAGGGGGCTGACCCGCTACCGGCAATGCGCGATACCCTGCGACGGCTTGAGGCAGCGGGAGCAACCTATATCGCGATCCCCTGCAATACTGCACACCTATGGCACTGCGCCCTACAGTACGAGACGCCGATCCTCATTCTGCACATCGTGGATGCGGTCACCTTCGAGTTGACGTCGCGGCAGGGGGACCGTGTCGGTGTGCTAGGTACGACCAGCACCATCGAGGGCCGCCTTTACCAGGAGCGCCTGTCGCAGAAGGGGCTATCCTGCCGGGCTCCCGACGCGGCGGCCCAGGAAGAGGTGATGCGGGGGATCCGTCTGGTTAAGGCTGGGCAACTCGCCGAAGCGACGGAGATCCTGCGCGCGCAGGCTGAGGCGCTCGTCGCTGCTGGCTGTGGCGAGGTCGTGATGGCCTGCACCGAAATCCCGGTGGCACTCGCCGCGGTCGAAGGGGAATTGCGGACGAAGCTGGTGGACGCCACAGAAGCGCTCGCCCGTGCATGCGTTCGCGTTTGCAAGGCAGAAGCACCTGTCTCGACCTCGGCGCTCGCCGCTTGCCCCCCCCCCGGGCCCTTGCCTGTGTTTGCCTGATGCTCGGGGTGATTTTGTTCGACGGCAAAGGGATCTATGCCGGCGCGACTGCGTTCGCGGATGTTATCTGGTTCGTAGCCGATCTTTACAGTCGCGCGGGTTGCTTGGCGGCCTGGATCGAGGCTTAGCTTTCTGGGCCGACTTCTCGGTGAACAAAGATAGGCTTGATTGCGAGCAGACGCGTTCAAGGGGCACTCGCGGAGCTGAAAGATGGCATCGCGGACATCCCGACCGCACGGGCCGCTGCCGAGGCTGCAGCAAGGCCCTTTGAGCGGGATGGCTACAACGACGAAGGCGATCACTGGTGGGGACGGAACGAGGGCTCGGGTTGCTCGTCGCATCTATCACGCCGAATTGTCTATCCCCTGATGCCTACGCTGGAATGTTCAAATCGTGCCGTGAGATAGTTGCTAATACCAGGTTCTGAGCCTTTGCCTTCGTAGCATGGCAAAGCGGTACGCAGGTGAATAGCTATCCGATCAGGCTGAGAGCGTTTGCTTACGCGTTATAGCGCCCGTCGTTGACCACGCTGCCGGTGTTGGCCAGCGCGTCGGTGATGGTGCCGCCCTGCGCCACCGCGATCGAGCCGGAATTGACGATCCCGGCCGGCGCCGTGAGGCTGCCACCCGAAGCCACCGTCAGG
>NZ_JAKSYQ010000210.1:0-30992 GCF_022829665.1 Methylobacterium sp. E-041
CAGTACGTGAACGCCGACAAGGCCTTCATCCAGTTCGCGGGCTTCACCGCCGGTCGCGCCTCGTCGTTCTTCGACTTCTACGCTCACGACTTCGAGCTGGCCGGCGCCACCGCCGGCTCCGACGTGTCCTCGACCAACCTGATCGCCTACACCGCGACGCTGGGCAACGGCTTCTCGGCGACGCTCTCGGTCGAAGACCCGACCTTCCGCCGCTCGCCGATCTTCTCGCCGACCACCAACTCCGGGAACGTGACGCTCAACACGGCAGCGGCCGTGTTCGCGCAGAACAACTCGCCGATCCCGGTGTTCATCGGCTACAACGCTGCTGGAGCCGCGGCCCGCTACAGCTTCGTCGATGGCATCGAGCGCAACCGGATGCCCGACTTCGTCGGCGCCCTGCGCTACGATGCGGCCTGGGGCTCCGCCCAGCTCACCGCCGCGGTGCACGAGCTGAACGTCGGCAACGTCGCCAACGGCGCCGGTACCCCCGTCGGCGCAGGTGTCATCTCCAACGTCAGCATCCCCCACACCAGCAACGACTACGGCTACGCGGTCCAGGGCGGCGTGAAGGTCAACCTGCCGTTCATCTCCCCCGGCGATACCCTCTACCTGCAGGGCGCCTACGGCGTCGGCGCGCAGATGTACACCGGCTACTCCTCGTACACCGGCTCGTACACCCAGAGCACGACCACGATCCAGGGTCAGAAGTTCGCGCAGTACTTCTCCGACGCGACGATCAACCCCTACACCGGCCAGATGTCGAAGTCCGACAGCTTCACCGTGGTCGGCTCGTACCTGCACTACTGGTCGCCTGAGCTGCGTTCGGCCGCCTTCGGCTCCTACGGCGAGCAGAGCTTCTCGGCCGGCGCACGCGCCGGTCAGGGCGATGCGTTCACGCTCACCGGTGGTACCGGCTTCGGTGCGAACTCGGTCGGCACGCCCGGCACCCGGTTCTACCAGCTCAGCCAGGCGCTTCGCGACACCTACCAGTTCGTCGCCGGCGCGAGCCTGATCTGGTCGCCGGTGAAGGACCTCGATATCGGTGTGGAAGGCCTCTACACCCAGATCGGCGTCAAGAACGGCCGCGTGATCGACACCGACAAGGATCCGACCGCCTACTCGCGCATCGCCGCGATCAACGCCGGCGGCGCCGTTCGCACCGCGACCAGCGACGACGTCTTCCAGGCCAAGGTTCGCGTCCAGCGCGACTTCTGAGGCGACGCGCCGGATCGGGCGTCGGCTCCGCGCGGGTTTCGACGAGACCCGCGCGGACGGGCATCTGCAGACCCGAGATCCATCCTTCGAGGCCCGGCGGCAACGCCGGGCCTTTTTTCATGCCCGGCCGGCCGCGGGTCATGGATGGAGACAGCCGGCGCGGTCTCTCGGCCGGCCCGTCCGCGGGCCATTGACGTTCCTGGAGGCTTCGGGATGAGATGACGGTGCCGGCGCAGCCCGAATCCGTCGAAGTCCCGGCGGATCCAGGCTCCTGCGGGCGGGCGCCCGGGCCTCGACGAGCTCCGGGCCAGGTCGGTCGCGACGACGTGACCGACCGGGACACGACCACCCCGTCGGCAAGAACGGGCCGGCCCGCCAAGAGGCCGGATCTTCGGAAGGACGCCCCGTGACGAGCCCCCTCTCTCCGCCCCTCGCGGATCGGCCCGTTCCGGGCTCGGACCCGACGCGCCGGTTCTGGCCCTTCGGCTGGTGGCGCCTGGTGGACACCCGGATCGGCATCATCCCGCTGCCGATCTACGCGATCGTCGCGGTGCTCCTGGCGATCCTGATCTCCGAGGGCGAGATCCGACCCGACGGGCCGACGATGATCGCCGTGCTGGTGCTCGGCGGCTTCACCTGCGCCGAGATCGGCAAGCGCCTTCCGATCCTGCGCAACATCGGCGCGGGGGCGATCTTCGCGACCTTCGTGCCCTCGGCCCTAGTCTACTACAAGTTGATCCCGCCCCAGGTCGAGAAGGCGATCGTCGACTTCACCAAGTTCACCAACTTCCTCTACATCTACATCGCGGCGATCATCGTCGGCTCCATCCTGGGGATGGACCGGGACGTGCTGATCAAGGGCTTCCTCAAGATCTTCGTGCCGCTGGCGGTGGGCTCGCTGGTGGCCGGCGCGGTCGGCACGCTCGTCGGGACGATGCTGGGCCTCGGCGCCCGCCACACCTTCTTCTACATCGTGGTGCCGATCATGGCCGGCGGCGTCGGCGAGGGCGCGATCCCGCTCTCGATCGGCTACGCCCAGATCCTCGGCCAGCCGCAGGGCGACGTGTTCGCCCAGGTGCTGCCCCCGGTGATGCTCGGCAGCCTCACGGCGATCATCCTCGCCGGCACCCTGAACTTCGTCGGCAAGCGCTATCCCCACCTGACCGGAGAGGGAAAGCTCCAGCCCGACCACGATGCGACGCCCCCCGGCGACGCCGCCGCGAAGGCCGAGGCGAATTCCGGGCAGGTCGACGTCTCGACCATCGCCGCCGCCGGGCTCACCGCGATCACGCTGTACCTCCTCGGCGTGATGGCCCACCACCTCACCGGCCTGCCCGCCCCCGTGGCGATGCTGTTCCTCGCGGTGCTTGCCAAGCTCTCGAGCGCGGTCTCGCCCCACCTCCAGGCCGGCGGCTTCGTGGTCTACAAGTTCGTGCAGACCGGCATGACCTATCCGCTGCTCTTCGCCATCGGCGTCGCGCTGACGCCCTGGGACAAGCTGATGGCGGCGTTCACGATCACCAACCTGATCACCATCGTCGCCACCGTCACCACGCTGATGGGCACCGGATTCGTCGTCGGGCGCCTGCTCGGGATGTACCCGATCGAGACCGCGATCGTGAACGCCTGCCATTCGGGGCAGGGCGGCACCGGCGACGTGGCGATCCTCACGGCCGCCAACCGCATGGCGCTGATGCCGTTCGCCCAGATCGCCACCCGGATCGGCGGCGCGCTCACCGTGACCGGCACCCTGGTCGCGCTGAGATGGCTGACCGGGATGCCGGCCTGACCCGGCCCGGCACCGCGGGACACCGCACGCCCGGGGCATTTCCCGCAGTCGTTACAACCCTGGGTTAAGTCAGCCTTCACCCTCTGCCGACACTCTGCTTCGGGACCGCCAAGGGCGGGCCGAATCGGAACGCTCCACGATGCTCGCGACAGCCCGAGATCCCTTCCCGCCAAGCCGCTCCGGCGCGATCCGCCCGCGCGGCGGCGAGGCCGTCCGGTCGTCCGGCCTCGTCGGCCGCGACGCGCTGGTCTGGCGGATCCGGGTCCTGGTCGCCGAAGCGCGGGGGCCGATCTGCCTGTCGGGGCCGGCCGGCAGCGGCAGCACGGCGATCGCGGCCGCCGTGGCCGACAAGCTGGCGCGCCAGACGCGGGTGCTCGGCCTGCGCTGCCTGCCCGAGACCACCTTCGCGCGCCTGACGGAGATCCTCGCCGAAGGCCTTGATGGCGGAAATGTTTCCGGAACCGTATCCATCGTCCTGACCGATGTCGGCGCGGTCTCGGAGCCGGGCTTCCTGCGCGCCCTCGCGCATCTCGCGGCCGAGCTGCCGCAATTCGGCTGGCTGATCGCGGGCGCGCCGCAGGCCATGCCCGGGGCACGATCGGTCGCGGTCCCGCTGCTTGCCGAATCGGAGACCGCCGCCGCGGTGGACGCGGCGGTCGAGCGGCACGCGGCCGTGATCTCGAAGATCGGCCGAAGCACGGCGGCGACGCTCTGCCGTGGCCTGCCGGGCCTCGCCGACCGCCTCGTGGCCGAGGCCTGGACGGCCGTCGGCACCGCGGGCGACGACGGCATCGGCCTGCCGCACCTGCGCACGGCCGCCCGCGCCCTCGTCGGGCCGGAGGTCGCGGCGGACGCGCCGGCCCTGCTGCGTGCCGCCGCCCGCACGCCGATCGATCCGGACGGCACGTTCCCGCGCGCGGCCCTGGCGATCGCCCTGGAGCGCGCCGGCGCGGCGACGGACCGCGGCGTCGCACCGGAGCGCGACCCCGCCCTGGTCGCGGCCGGCCGCGCGCGCCTGCGCTTTTCCGACGATGCGGCCGCCGCACGCCTGCTGCTGTCGGAGTTCGGCTGGACGTTCCACCGCGGGTGACCGGGGTTCCGGCCGACGGCGCCGGAGCCCGCACGGAGCCGATCCCTTCCGAAACCGCGGATCCGGGTTTCGCGCCTGCGACGCCCGGATCCGATCGAGGCGTTCAGTGCGACTTGACCAGGGCGCGCAACGCCTCCGCTGCCGCATCGCGGGCCGGGAAGGCACGCCGCATCGCGTCGACGAAGGCGGCGGCCGGGCCGTCCCAGTCGTGGCGGGCGACGTGCGCGCGGGCGCGGGCCGGGTCGAAGGGCAGCCGGCCCTCGACCGCCGCCTGCATCAGCGCGGCGAGACGCTCGACCCGGTCGGGCGCGTCGAGGTCGAAGTAGCTCGCCGCGTCGCCGCCCGATTCGGGGATGGCGGTGACGTTGGAGGCGATCACCGGCGTGCCGAGCGCGAGGCTCTCCAGCACCGGGATGCCCCAGCCCTCGCCGGCGCTCGGGAACACCAGGGCGGAGGCGTTGGCGTAGAGGTCGCCGAGGCCGCGGTCGTCGATCCCGGCCACGTGCACGACGTCGGCCATCGACGAGAGCCGCGCCAGCGTCTCCGGGCGCTCGCCGTCGGGCTTGCCGACCACCACGAGGCGCGCAGCCCCTGTGGGAAGCCGCGCGAAGGCGTCGAGCGTAAGCGCGAGGTTCTTCCGCGGCTCAAGGCGCCCGACCATCATCAGGTAGGGGCGCCCGTCGCGGATCGGCGAGCGGGTGATCGCGCCGGTGCGGGGCGGGCTCGTCCCGCACCGGACCTCGGCGATCCGGGCCGGGTCGATCCGGTAGGTCCGTGCGATCGAATCGCGGCTGTAGCGCGAGATCGTCACGACGAGGCGGGCGCGCTTGGCGCCGAGCCGCGTCAGCAGGCGGGTGCGCCAGCGCATCCCGAAGGAGAAGAACGACGGATGGGTCTCGAACAGGATGTCGTGCACCACGACGACCTGCCGCCCGCCCGGCACCAGGGGCGGGGCGATGTAGGTGGTCACCAGCGCGTCGATCCGGTCGCGGTGGACGAGCCAGGGCCAGACCGCCAGGAGCCGCACGGCCCGCGGAACCCGCGGCAGCCGGACGTGCTCGACGTTGGGGCCGGAGATCATCGTCGCGGCGCGCCCCGGGTCGTCGGAGTAGATCACGTAGGTCGCGTCCGGGTGGCGCGCCACGGCGCGGCCGACCACGTTGACGAGCCAGGTGCGGCTGCCCTGCATCTTGCCGACGAGGACGTGGGCATCGATTCCGATCCGGAGTGTCATGTCAGGGGCTCCGATAGGCGCCGAAGGACGGGGCCTCGTTGGGGGCGTAGGGGCGGCCGGGCAGGTCCCGCGTCGCCCCGAGCGGGATGCCGGGGCGCGCGAGCGCGCGGGTCAGCGCGAAGCCGTTCGCGAAGGGTTTTGCGATGTCGGCGAAGGCCGGCGCCTCGGTGAGGTCCGGCGCACGCGATCCCAGCGGCAGCGACGAGCCGTCGTCGGTGCGGGTGGCGCCGTAGGCGTAGAGCCGGCCGCCGGCGGCGTGCCGCAGCAGGTTCGGGCCGATGGCGTTGCCGCGGCCCGTGCTCGTGGCCTCGACGGCGATGGCGGCGACGTTCGCCCGCGTCGCCACCACGATGTTGTTCAGGACGCGGTTGTCGACGGTGCGGCCGACCTGCTTGGTGTAGTCGCTGGCCAGCACGATCTCGCCCTTGTAGGCGTGCCGGCCGCCGGAATCGGCCATGTTGCCGACGACGGTGTTGTTGGACACGAGGTTCCGGCCGGCGTCGAACAGGTTGATGCCGGCGCCGTCGTTGCCGGTCGCGACGTTGAAGGCGACGAGGTTGTCGTCGCACCACTGGTCGACCTGGATGCCGTTGCCGTCCTGCCCCGTGGTCTCGCGCTGCCCGGTGACGACGTTGTAGCGGATGGTGTTGCGGTCGCCCGCGTCCTGGGCGGCATCCTTGGCGTAGACGTGGATGCCCGAGGTGCCCGACATGCCGACGCCGTTGTCGTGGACGCGGTTGCCCTCGACGACGTAGCCGGAGCCGTTGATCTCCATCCCGTGGATGCCGCTGCCGGAGACCGTGTTGCCCGCGATGATCGTCGGGTCGTCGGCGGGCGCGTTGATCACGTCGACCGCGATGCCATGGGTCTTGTTGCCGGTGAGCCGGTTGCCGAGGATGCGATGCCCGGCCCCGGAGCCGTCGCCGATCCAGATGCCGAGGCCCGAGGCGTCGACGGCCGAATCCCGCACCGTGACGTGGTGGCTCCCCCGGCGCAGGATGAACCCGGAATTCACGGCCCCCCGCACGGTCAGCCCGGACACCGCGACGTGGGCGGCGTTCTCGAACACCACCGAGTTCGACAGCACCGGCTCGGTGCCGGGCACCGCGGCGAACGTCACCGGCGCCTCGGCGGTGCCGCGGGCCGCGACGACCACGACGCCATCGAAGCGGCCGCCCTTGACCAGCACCGCGCTGCCCGCCGCGAGGCTCGCGAACGGCACCGCGGACAGCGCCGCGACCGTCCGGTAACCGGGCATGGTCGAGCCCGCCGGATCGACGAGGATGCGCTGCAGGCTCGGCGGCTCCGCCGGCTGGCAGGCGGTGGCCGCCACCAGCATCGGCAGGAGCGCGACCAGAACCGCCGCCCGGATGCGGTTCGTCACGCGGCCTCCGCGAAGGCGCGGGCGATGGCGAGGCGCTTGCGGCGCTGGAACAGCCGGCGCCACACCGTGCGGCCTGCGGCCGGGCTGAGGCGGGTGAGCGAGCGCGCGGCGGCCCGCCAGCCGGGCAGGGCGACCTCCGGCATCACGAGGTCGGCCAGCGCGTGGCGGCGGGCGCGGCCGAAGGGCTCTGGGCCGACGAGCCCGAGGCGGGCGAGGTCGGGGGCGAGGTCGGGGCGCTTGCGGTACCACAGCACCAGGGCCGCG
Source organism: Methylobacterium sp. E-041 (assembly GCF_022829665.1). Taxonomy (NCBI): domain Bacteria; kingdom Pseudomonadati; phylum Pseudomonadota; class Alphaproteobacteria; order Hyphomicrobiales; family Methylobacteriaceae; genus Methylobacterium; species Methylobacterium sp. E-041. Next base: position 6,977 of record NZ_JAKSYQ010000210.1, read on the forward strand.
CCCTCGCGCTCGGCGATGCGCAGGTAGGCCGCCTCGTCGAGGAAGTGGTGGTGGTAGGCCAGCGCCTTCGGCTCGTAGAACAGGCGCATCCCGCGCCGCGCCAGCCGCTCGCCGAGCTCGATGTCCTCGTGCCAGGTCAACTGCTGGTCGAAGCCGCCGGCCTCGCGCAGGAAGCCGGCGTCGACGCTGACGTTGCAGGTCAGGAACGCGTCCCAGCCGAGCTCGACCCTGCCGGCGAGCGCATCGTAGGAGGCGTCGTGATGGAGCGCCGCGAACGGCGAGAACGGCAGGGCCGGGTCGATCGTCATCCGCCCGAGGATCGCCGTCTCGCGCCCGCCGCGCCGGGCATGGGCCGCCAGGTGCGCCGCGACGAGGTTCGGGCTGGGGATGGTGTCGTCGTTGACGATGAGCAGGCGCGTGCCGCGGGCGGCCTCGATCGCCCGGTTGCGGGCGGCGTTCGCCCCCGCATTCTCCTGGCGCAGGTGCACTACCGGCCGCCGCGCGGTCGCGACCGCCCGGCTGATCACCGCGCCGGTGCCGTCGACCGAGCCGTCGTCGCAGACCACGATCTCGAAGGCGGCCTCGGTCTCCTGGCGATCGAAGGCGGCCAGCGTCAGCCGCAGGGTCTCGGCGCGGCCGTAGGTCGGGATGATCACCGACAGGATCGGGGTCTCGGAGGGCGGGGGCGTATCCGGCGTCATGACGAGGCTTCCGGGCTTGAGAGGCTGGGGAGAGAATTGCGCGGGCGCAGCCACAGGGCGCCGGCGAGGGCGAGGATCGCGCCGGCCGGCAGGGCGACGGGAGCGAGCGCGGCCGGGCTCGCGAAGACGCAGGCCGCCATGGCGAGGGGCGGAGCGAGGATCGCCGGCAGGTCGCGGGGCACGAGCGGCGCCCCGACGGACCGGTGGAACACGGATACAACCACTGCGAGCATCGCGATTTCGGCGGCCAGGGCCGCGAGCGCGGCACCCGTGGCGCCTGCCCGCGGCACGAGCACGAGGCAGAGAATCGCGTTCACCGCGCAGCCGGTGGCGCTGAACCAGACCGCGAAGCCGGTGCGGCCGAGGGCGATCAGGGCGGAGAACAGGATCGTCGCCGCGATCGTCGCGGCGGCCATCAGCGCGGCGATGCGCAGGACCGGCACGCTGGCGGCGTAGTCCGGCCCGAACAGCAGGCGGACCAGCGGGTCGGCGAGCACCCAGGCCGCGACCACGCCGGGACCGGCGGCGGCGAGCACGAGACGCAGCGCGAGACGGGCCTGCGCCAGCAGGGTGCCGGTGCCGACGGCGCGCCCGAACACCGGCACCAAGGGCGCGGCGAGCGTGATCGCGACGGCGACGCCGAGCTCGAAGAAGCGGTAGCCGGCGGTGAACAACCCGACCTCGGCCGCGCCGGCGAAGGCGGCGAGCGCGAGCAGGCCGATGCGGGCATTGAGCGTGCCCAGCGCGTTGGAGATGCCGACGCCGGCGGCCTGCCGGATCGTGGCGAGGCCGATCCGCGGCGAGGCGGCCCGCAGCGGCACGAGGCGCCCGGCGAGGACGAGGCCGAGGACGCCGTAGGCCGCCCCGGCCGCCACCGCGACGAGGGGCAGCACCGCCTCCGGCGCGTCGAGGGCGAGCGCCAGCGCGGTCCCGACGACCAGCACGGCGGCGTTGGCGAGCGAGGGATAGGCCGACCAGCCGGGCCGGCCGCAGACCTGGAACAGCGCGTCGAGGAAGCGGACGGCGACGAGCGGCATGGCGAGCGCCGCCAGCGCCAGCGCGGGCCGCGTCGGTGGCGGGAGCAGCGGCAAGGCGCCGAGCAGCGCGAGGCCCGTCCCCGCGCCGAGGATGAGGCGGGCGGAGAGCACGCCCGCGAGCGCGTCGGCCCGCGCCTCCGGCGCGCAGGCGCCGATGCGGGCGGCGAAGGTCAGCGTCGTGCCGAAATCGGCGGCGATCAGGGCGATCGCCAGGGCGGCGAGCGCGATGCCGTAATGGCCGAGCACCTCAGGCCCCGCCCCCTTCGCGACCATCACGAAGGCCGCGAAACCCGCGAGCAGGTAGATGCCGCGGCCGGCCGCCTGACCGACCAGGTTGATGCCGTAGCGCATCCCCCTTCGGTCCCGGCCCGTATCGGTTCGATTCACCACCATACGCATCTTTCGGTGATTTTCGCCGGAAAAATGCTACCTATGATTGTAGGATAGCACGACCCAGACGACGCATACCTCGAAAATCGCCTTATGGTTGCGCTTATAAGTATTATACAACCGTAAAGAGAGTGACATGCCTAAGCCAGCCGACATGCTCGCGGCCCGGGATCTCGCGGGGACCGAGACCGCCGCAGGCACAGCGATCTCCTGGGCGGAGACCCGCGCGGCGCTGCGCGCCGACCGGGCGCACTGGGCGCGCCGCATCCCCGGCCCGGTGCGCCTGCGCCGCGGCTACCAGGCGATCTGGCTCTACCGGATGTCGCGCTACGCCCACGAGAACGGCTGGCGGATGGCGGCCTGGCTGCTCTGGATCGTCAACGGCTGGCTGACGGGCTCGGACATCCCGCCCTCGACCCGGATCGCCGGCGGGATGTTCCTGCCCCATCCCTACGGCACGATCATCGCGGGCGCCGTCGGCCGCGACGCCGCCTTCGGCTTCCAGGCCTCGATCGGCGGCCTCTACAAGACCCCGGACCGCGACGTCGGCGGCGGCCCGGGGCTGCCGCGCCTCGGCGACGACGTGGTCCTCGAGCCGGCCTCGATCGTGCTGGGCGCGGTGCTGATCGGCGACCGGTCCCGGGTCGGGCCGCGCTGCCTCGTGCTCAAGGATCTCGACGCCGACACCGACCTGGCACCGACCGACTGGCGCGCGCTGCCGGGACGGAGCGCCGTGTCGTGAGCGACGACCGGACGCCCTCCGAATCGGTCCTCGACCACGCCCGCCCGGCGGTCCTGCGCAGGTTGCTCGCCGCCGACCTCGAGCGGATCGTGCGCCAGATCAGCGGCGGCAGGCCGATGTCGCGCTCCCGCGCGGCGATGATGGTGCTGCTGCCGGCGATGCAGTGCGCCGTGTTCCACCGCGTCGCCCACCTGCTGCACCGGCGCGGGTGGCGGCGGACGGCCGCCGCCGTCGCCGGGCTGTCGGTGCGCCTCACCGGCGCGTCCTTCCATCCCGGATCGCGGATCGGCCCCGGGCTGTTCGTGCCGCACCCGGCACGGATCGCCTTCTGCGGCACGGCGGGACGCGACCTTGTGATCCTGCCGGCGGTGGTGGTCGCGCCGGACCGGCCGGTGCTGGCCGCCGCGCCGTTCCCGCCGGACGCGCCGCACCTCGGCGACGGGGTCGTGGTCGGCGCGCACGCCCTGGTCATGGGCGCGGTGACGATCGGCGATGCGGCGATGGTCGGCGTCGGCGTCGCCACCCTGCGGGACATCCCGGCCGGGACCGTCTCGATGCAGCGCCTGCGCCAGACCAGCGTCTCCACGCTCGGCCGGGATCCCGGGATCGTGCAGGATTCCGCGATCGCCCAGGACAGGAGCGCCGCATGAGCCGCGCCCACGTTCGCGATCACGCGGCCCGGCACCGTCCGGCGGCGGGCCGGCGGGGCGCGTCAGCCCGCGACCTCGACGCGGGCCGCGCTCCGGCGGCGCGTGCGGGCGGCGGGGAGCTGCGCCCGCAGCACGCGCTCGTAGGCGTCGAAGATGCCGTCCCAGGCAAACGCCTCGGCGTGGCGTGCCCGCGAGCCGGACGACATCGCCGCGAGGTGCCCGGCCGGCGCGCGGGCGAGCCGCACGATGCCATGGCGCAGCTCGGTCTCGTCGCCGAAATAGGCGGCATCGGGACCCGCCACCCACCGGTTGAAGACGTTGTCGTGGGCCAGCACCGGCGAGCCGGCGCCGAGCGCCTCGACCAGCGACGGGTTGGTGCCGCCGACCGTGTGCCCGTGGATGTGGAAGCGGGCGTGCCGGCGCAGCGCCGCGACGCGGTCCGCCTCGTAGATCGCGCCGGCGAGGATCACGTCCGGCCCGGCGGCCGCGCGCACCGCGCGGTGGTAGGCATCGGTCTCCGAGAGCTTGCCGAGCACCACCAGGGGCAGGCCTGGGCTGACCTCGCTCCAGGCGCGGACCACCTGCAGCACGAGGTTCTCGGGCACGATGCGGGCGATGGCCAGGCCGTAGCGCTGCGGCTCGATCCCGAGCGCATCGAGCGCGGCGACCGGCGCATCGGCGACCGGGTCCGCCCCGTAGGCGATGGTGGTGATGCGGCGCTTCGGGCTGACGCGGGCGAGGTGGCGGGCGATCTCGGGGTGGTCGGCGACGAGATGCGTCGAGAACAGGCTGCCGCAATGCTCGTTCAGCCAGAACCAGACCTTGGCGGGTTTCGACCAGCGGTCGCGGCGCCACTCGATCCCGTCCATGTTCATCACGCTGCGCTTCCCGGTCAGCCGGTAGAGCAGGGAGAACGCGGCGGTGTTGTAGCCGAGCACCAGGGGCAGGGCCGGACGGAACGCCGCCCGCACGGTGCATTTCCAGTCGAACAGGATCGTGGCGAGCGGGCCGTCGCCCGCGGCCTGGACCGGGATCAGGTCGATGCCGCGCCAGGTCGAGGGCGCGGTCGGCCGGTCGACCTGGCAATAGACCTCGACCCGCCAGCCGCGCGCGACCAGCTCCAGCGCGAGGCGCTCGGCCAGCGTCTCGAAGCCGCCATGCGCCGCGGGGACGCCCCGCGTGCCGAGGATCGCCACCGCCGGCCGCGCCGCGTCGGCGCGCCGGTCGCCATCGGACGCCCGCGCGCGGCGCGTCCCCACCATCCCATCGCTTGAGGAGGACGAACCATGGGCCACGACACCCTTCTGCGCCAGGACGCGATGCCCCGCCGCGAGCCGGTCACCGTCGAGGAGCGGCTGTTCCGCGAGATGGGGGCCGGGGGCTACTCCCGGCAGGACCACCGGATGGAGTACATCGTCCGCGTCAACGCGCTGCTGCGCCCCGACATGCGGGTCATGGAGTTCGGCGCCGGACGCGGCAAGTGGAGCCATGACCCGGTTCCACTGCGCCGCCAGCTCGGGGACTTCCGCGGGCGCTGCGCCCACGTCACCGCCTGCGACGTCGACGAGGCGGTTCTCGGAAACGAGACGGCGGACGCCGTCGAGCTCGTCGGCCACGACGGGCTGCTGCCCTTCCCGGATGCCAGCTTCGACCTGATCTCCGCCTTCTCGGTGCTGGAGCACATCGAGACGCCCGAGCGGACGGCGGAGGAGCTCGGCCGCATCCTCGCGCCCGGCGGCTGGCTCTGCGCCTGGACGCCCAACCGCTGGGGCTATGTCGGGATCGGCGCCCGCCTGATCCCCAAGCGCCTGCACGCCCGCGTGCTGCGCATGGTCGAGCCACGCCGCGTCGAGATCGACTCCTTCGTGCCGCTCTACACGATGAACACGGAAGCGGCGCGGAAGCGGCTTTTCCCAACTGACCGGTTCGAGCACTTCACCTACGCGTTCGATGGGCAACCGTTCTATCATGGCGAGAACATCGTCCTGGGTAAGTTCTGGGAACTGCTGTTCCGGCTCACGCCGGGTCCGCTCAAGGGCTACCACATGGTCTTCATCAGGAAGCGCTGAGCGATCAGCGCGATCTGGTCTCGACTGTATTGGCAAGGTGAGCCGCGAAACGCTTCATGTCGCGGCTCTTGCTCAGGAGGTCCGGCCGCCGCCGCAGGCGGCCGAGCAGCCCGTAGGCGGCGGCGCGCGCCGTGAACCCGAGCCAGAGCGGCACCGCGAAGAAGGCCGGCGACGACATCCGCCGGCCGCCGTTGCGCAGGGCGTAGACGCCGGCGAGCCCGTCGAGCCAGCGGGCGGAGCGGGTGCTGCCCGAGCCGCCCTGGAGGTGGACCACGCTGCGGCCCGGCAGGTAGTCGACCCGCCATCCGGCGTCGCGCAGCCGGCAGCCCCAGTCGACGTCCTCGCCGTAGAGGAACAGCGGGCTCGACAGGCCGCCGATCGCCTCGACCGCCTCGCGCCGCAGCATCAGGAAGGCGCCGCAGAGCCAGTCGACGGAGACCGGCCCCGGCGCCCGTGCCTGACCGCCCGCGAGGTAGACCCCGCGCAGGCCGAACCGCCCCGACAGCCCGGCCGCATGCACGGCGACGGTGAGCGGCCGCGGCTCGAACCCGGCATCGCCGACCTGATGGCGTCCGTCCTCGAAGACGAGGCGCAGGCCGACGGCGCCGACCTGGCGGTGGGCGTCGAGATGCGCCAGCGCCGCCGAGACCGCGTCCGGATCGCGCAGGTACGCGTCCGGGTTGAGCAGCAGGATCGCCGCGCCCCGCGACGCCGCATAGGCCAGCGCGTTGGCGCCGGCGAAGCCGTGATTCTCGGTCTCCGCGATCACCCGGATCCCGGGCCAGTCGGCCGCGATCCGCTCGGCGGTTCCGTCGCCCGAGGCGTTGTCGACGACGATCACCTCGTAGGCGCGGTCGATCCGGCTCGCCGCCAGCAGGGCGAGGCAGGTGTCGATGTCGGCGCCCGACTTGTAGGTGACGATGAGGACGCTGAGGGCGGGGGTCATCGCAGGCTCGCGCTTCGTCGTTCGGGACGCTCGGATCGGATACCGCGCGACATCACGCGGCTCCCTCTCCCAGGGGGAGACGGCTGGGGTGAGGGGCGTGCGTCGTCCGGAAAAGTCACGCCCCTCACCCTGCCCCTCTCCCCAAGGGAGAGGGGACCCGCGCTCAGGTCGGCAGGGCGGGTGGCGCGCTGCGCCGCCGCCACCGCGGCGATCATCCCGAGCGCGGTGTAGAGCAGCTCGGCGATGCCGAGGTTGAGGCGGAAGCCCGGGTCGACGAGGCCGTGGAGGAGGTGGGCGAGCAGCCCGATCGCCGAGGCGCCGGCGATCGCGGCGAGCGGATCGCCGACCGGCGCGCGCCGGATCGCGGAAAAGCCCCGCCACAGCCCGATCCCGAAGACCAGGGCGAAGGCGGCGTACCCGACGACGCCGACCTCGGTGAGGACGAGGATGTGCAGGTTGTGGACGACGTGGTTGGAGCGGTCGAACAACCCGGCGAGCCGCGACAGGCCGGTCTGGTCGAGGGTGGCGAACATGTTGCCGAAGTTGTTCAAGCCGACCCCGAGGATCGGGAACTGCGCGAACAGCGCCAGCGCCGCCGCGTTGAGCGGGCCGCGCTGCGCCGCCGAGCCGCCGTCGTCGGCAAACAGGCGCTCCCAGATCATCGGCCCGACGACGATCGCGGCGATCACGCCCACGAGGAGGAGGAGGCCGGCGACGATCAGGCTCGCCCGCGTGAGCAGCCGGTCGCGGTAGACCAGCAGCACGACGAGCGTCGCCGAGAGCGGGTAGGTCAGCCACGAGGCCCGCGACAGGGTCAGCACCACGCCGCCCAGCGCCGAGAGCGCGCCGGCCGCGCCGACGAGGCGCAGCCAGGTCGGGCCGCGGGACAGCGCCAGCGCCAGCGCCAGCGGCCAGACCACCTCGTAATAGTAGCCGAGGATGTTGGGGTGGACCTTGAAGCCGGCGGCGCGGCGCTGGGCCTGGAAGTTGATGTTCTCCTCGACGATCTGCTCCTCGCCGAGCACGCCGAGGCCGAGCTCCGAGCCGGTGACGTACTGCACCGCCGCCGCCGCCGTCTGCACCAGGCAGAGGACGCAGATCGCCAGCGCCAGGGTGCGGACGTCGCGGGGGCTCAAGTTGGCGATCGAAACCGAGACGACGAGCAGCGTGAGGAAGCGCCACTCGTCGAACCACAGGTAGGCGGGGTCGCCCGCGTTCGCGAGCGAGAGCACGCCTGCCGCCATGAAGGCGGCCTGCGTCAGCACCAGGGGCGGATCGAGCGACAGGCGCTGCGGGCGCGCCTCGCCGATGCCGACGAGCTTGAAGGCGATGAGCGTCAGCGCCACGAGGAAGGCGACGCTGACGGTGAGCCCGGCGCCGCCGCCGATGCTCGGCAGGTACTGGCCGACCGCCTCGAAGTGCTGGAACATGCTGACGTCGAGCTTGACCGTCAATCCGACCGCGAAGGCGACGAGCAGGAACGGCGTCAGCCGGACGCGCTGGCCGAGGATCAGGGCGCCGAGCGCGCCCAGCGGCGCGACGAGCCCGACGACGGCGAACTTCAGCGGCACGCTCGCCAGCGACACGGCCATCGCGGCGGCGCCGGCGCCGATCGCCAGCGGGGGGAGGGTGCGGAGCGCGGCCCTCATCCGAGCCGCCGGTAGAGCCAGTCGGGGATCGGCCGCCGGGTCCGGTTGAGGACGACGCCGAGCGCGGTCCCGCCGGCCGCGTCGAGGTCGCGCATCGCCTGCTCGGCCACGACCCGCCGGGTCCGCTCGGCCCCGACGACGACGACGAAGCCGTCGACGAGGGGGCTCAGGGCCGCGGTGTCGCCGATCTGCCCGATCGGCGCGCAATCGAGGATCGCGAGGTGGTAGCGCTGGTCGACCAGGCCGAGGAAGGCCTCGACCCGGACGTCGTCGAGTCCGGCCTCGCGGATCGAGGCCGGGGTGCCGGCGGGGACGACGTGGAAGCCGTCGGCGACCGCGTGGACGCCGTCGAGCGGCGCGACGGCGCCGAGCACGATGTCGGCGAAGCCCGGCTTGCCCGAGAGGCCGTAGGCGGCGGCCAGCGCGGGCTTGGCCCAGTTCGCCTCGATCAGCACCACGTCGAGGTCGCGGCGGGCATAGAGCCCGGCGAGCTGGCGACTGAGCGAGGTGACGCCGTCGCCGGCCTGCACCGCGGTGACGCCGATGCGGCGGAGCGGCGGCCCCTCGCGGCGGTTGAGCTGGACCAGGGCCGGCTCCAGGTCGAGGCGGTCCGGCACGGCGGGATCGTGGAACGCGGCGGCGATCATGCGTGGGCTCCGCGGAGGCCGGGGGCACGGGTCCGCCGCGGCTCGGCGCGGCCCTCGTTCCGCAAGGGGAGGGCGGCGAGAACCGGCACCCGGAGGGAGCGCGCCACGTCCGACGCGCTGCGGTAGGTCTGGGCGAGGATCTCGGCGAGCGCGACGTAGGCGAGGGCCGCGACGAGGCCGAGGCCGGCGGCGAGCCCGAGGATCAGCAGGCGGTTCGGCCCGCTCGGCAGCCGCGGCGGCACTGCGCGGGCGACGAGCGAGGAGGAGGTTACCGACTGCGAATCGAGGCCGGTGCCGGTCTTCAGCTCGTCGATGCGGCGCTGGGTCTGGGTGATCTCGTCGGTGAGCAGGCTCTTCTGCTGGCCGAGCCGGCCGAAGGCGAGCGAGGCGTCGCTCTGGCCGATCGCCGCCTGCCGCCGCGACGCCTCGATGTTGGAGATCGCCGCGATCTTCTCGGCGAGCACCGCCAGCCGGGTGGTGTCGGCGCTGATCAGGGCCCGGTACTTCTGGCGGGCGAGCTCGGTGAGGTCGCGGTCGAGGCTCGCGAATTCCGGCGCGGCGGGGCGGAACCGCGTCGCGAGCTCCGAGCGCCGGGTCCGCAGCTCGGCGAAGCGCTGGTCGAAGGCGGCGACCGTCGGGTCGGCGTCCGGCGGCGTCGGCTGCCAGCGGTCGGGCCCCGATTCCTTGGTGCGCTTCAGCCGGGTCTCGACGCCCTCGCGCTCGATCTGCGCCGCCGACTTCTGGCGGGCGAGGTCGGCGAGCGTGCCGAGGTCGTTCTGCTGCTCGATCGCGAAGCTCGCGGTGTTGGCGCCCTTGAGGTACTTGCCGAGCTGCTGGTCGATCGCGGCGAGCTCGGCGCGGGCGCGTTCCAGCTTGCCCGCGTAGAACGAGGCCGGCGTCTCGTCGGCGTAGACCTCGACGTGGCGGCGCTTGTAGGCGTCGAGCAGGCGGTTGAGGGCGGCTGCGGCGAAGTTCGGGTCGGTCCAGGTGAAGCCGGTGACGATCACGTCCGTCTCCTTGACGAACACGACCTTGAACGAGGCGAGGTAGGCCTCGTACAGCTTCTCGTCCGGGCTGAGATGGCGCAGCAGGCCGATCGCCTCGAAGGGGATCCGGGCGGTGTCGACGACCCAGGTCTTGACCCCCTTGGCGACGCGGACGAGCTGGCGGCCCTGGTAGACGAGCCAGGCGCCCCAATCCTCGGGCGGCGGGCCGAGGTCGCCCACCGGCGTGATCGCCTTCAGCGCCTCGAACTCGCCGCGCACGATGCTCGGGTCGCGCAGGATCTCGATCTCGTTGTTCACGTTCTGCGCGCGCTCGGAGAACATGTAGTTCTGGTTAGTGCCGCCGCCGATCGGCGCGGCCGCCTTCTCGCGGCCGAGGCGGATGATGAGCTTGGCGTCGGCCGTGTACTCGGTCGGGGTCAGCAGCAGGTAGATCCCGGCGCCGACCAGCGCCGCCGCCAGGATCAGCAGCGCCGGGCGGGCATGGCGGAACAGGGCTCCGAGCCCGTCGCGCAGGTCGAAGCCGGGTCGGTCGAACCTGCGCGGCTCGAGGGCGGTCTCGGTCGCGCTCATAGGGCGGCCCTCGCCGTGGTGCTGGTGGAGGTCGTGGCGGCGGGGCCGGTGATGTAGTTCACCCCGAAGCCGGTGCCGTTGAAGAGCAGGATCTGGCGGACCACGAGGTCGACCGCGCGCGCGGTCTTGGCCAGCACCGAGGGCGGCACGTAGACCGTGGCGTTCGGCGGCACGACGATCGAGTCGGCCAGGCCCGGCACGCCGATGTCGACGACCTGCACCGCCCCTTGCGCGCCTCCTTGCGCACCGCTGTCGAAGCGGATGATCCGCACCGCGTCGCCCGCGGCGGTCGGCAGGATGCCGCCGGCGGTGCCGAGCACCTGGGCCAGCGTCCGGGCGCCCGACAGCGTGACCGGGCCGGGCACCCGGACCTCGCCGAACACCATGGTGTTGGCCGGCACCAGCGACGCCAGCCGCACGCTCGGGCTGACCGAGGCGAGGTGATGCCGGTAGGCGGCGGCGAGCGCGGCCGAGACCTCGTTGACGGTGCGGCCGGCCGCCTGGACCGGCGGTACCATCGGCAGGTTGATCTTGCCGTCCGGCTCGATCGCCATCAGCTTGACGCGGCCGATGTCGGACCGCTGGGTCAGGTCGCGGAAGTCGTCGATCGGCGTGCGGAACTTGCGCAGCAGGACCGTGACGACCGGGTTGATCAGGACGTCGTCGTAGGTCTCGCGGATCAGGGTGGCGGCGCGCTCGGGCGACAGCCCGGCGACCATGATGCCGTTCTTGCCCGGAAGCGAGATCCGCCCGTCCGGCCGGACTACAACCGTACGGTTGTATTCCGGGTGGGTCCGGAAATCGACGTCGAACTCGTCGTTCGGGTTCAGCCGGTAGGTCGGCTGCACCACGCTGGAATCGATCAGCAGCGAGATCTCGAGGTTGTCGCCGACGTTGAGGCGGTAGTTCATCAGCCCGAGGCGCATGGTGCGCCCGACCTCCTCCTGCGCCGCGGCGACGACCGCCGGCGGCGCCTCCGGGATCGATCCCGTCTGGGCGACGTCACGGATCGCAGGGTGGGAGGCCTCCCGCGCCCGGGTCGCCATGCAACCCGACAGGGCGGCCGCACAGGCGAGGGCGACCGCGAGGCGGCCCGCCGTCCGGCCGCGCCGGCCAGCATCTCGATCGACAGGAGAAGCACACACCATCATAGGCCTTCAGCCGCACCATGCTCGGCCGCGCCCCGTTCGATAACAACTCCTGAACGTATCGCGGCACTCGGTACAATCTGAGAACCTGGTTAACGAACTTTGAAACCCCTGGGTCCGATCCGACCGTAAGTTGCATTCATTCGCGGGCGTGGCAGAGTGCGCAGACGCCCCGGGCCCCGGGTCCCGGTGGGTTCCGAACCCGGAAGCCCGGCCCACGAGATCCTGCCAGGGGAGCTGCTGTCAGGGGACTCGGTGCCGGGGACACGGTGCCAGGGGACTTGGTGCCGGGGGACCCGGTCAGAGCACCGGCACGCCGCGGAACTTCGCGTGCTCGGACGGCTCCACGTGGATCACCACCACGGCGCCGGGGATCGTGGTCTCGAGCGCGTCCTCGAGCCGGTCGCAGATCTCGTGCGCCTCGCGCACGCTCATCTCGCCGGGCACCACGAGGTGGAAGTCGATGAAGGTCGCTTGGCCCGCGTAGCGCGTCCGCACGTCGTGCGCCTCCAGCGCGCCCTCGCCGTGCAGCGAGATCAGCGCGCGGATCTGCCCGACCATCTCGCCCGGCGCCGCCCGGTCCATCAGCCCGTCGACGGATTCGCGGACCATCTTCCAGCCGGACCACAGGATGTTCAGGGCCACCAGGCCGGCGACGACCGGATCGAGCACAGGGATGCCGGTCGCCAGAACCAGGCCGACGCCGACGAGCACGCCGCCCGAGGTGAACACGTCGGCGAGCACGTGGCGGCCGTCGGCGACCAGCGCCGGCGAGCGCCAGGCCTTGCCCCAGCGCAGCAGCGCCCACGCCCACACCGCGTTGATCACCGTGGCGCCGGCGTTGATGGCCAGCCCCAGGGCGGGGGCGTCGACGGGCTTCGGGGCCAGGATGCCGTAATACGCCTCGCGCAGGATCAGCAGCGACGCGACGATGATCAGCGCCCCCTCGATCACCGCCGAGAAGAACTCCGCCTTGTGGTGGCCGTAGGGGTGGTCGTCGTCGGCCGGCAGGCCGGCGACGCGCAGGGCCACGAACGCGCTGAGCGCCGCGACCACGTTGATGATGCTCTCGAGCGCATCCGAGTACAGCGCGAGGCTGCCGGTGAGCCAGTAGGCGAGGAACTTCAGCCCCGTGACCACCAGGCCAACGACGGCACTGGCGAGGGCGGCTTTCTGGGTGCGGCTCATGACGGGTCCGGGCGATCGACCCGGCGGCCTTAATCGACCGCGCCGGCACAAGGCCACGGCACAGGTTCAAGGCCACGGAACAGGTTCAAGGCGGCAGCACACCTTGCACCGCGGGGAATGGAACTTAGCCGCGGCTATCGCGGATCACGCGGCTGGAGCGGTCCCGTCGGCGCGTGCGGCTTCGCGCGCCTCGCTGCGCGCCCCCTGGGCCCGCGCGGCGGCGGCCTTGCGCAGGAGGCGGCGCCTCTGCCAGCCGAAGCGGGCCGCGGTGGCGAGCGCCTCGAGGCGGCCGGCCTCGCGCGCCCAGTAGCCGACGAGCTGCCCGTCGAGAGTGATCCGCTCCGCCTGCGCCGCCATGCATCCCTCCCCTCAGGCGATGGTGCTCGCCGTCGAACGTCCTCAGCAAAACGCCTAATGCGGCGCGGCGGGTTCCGTCGTCTCCTCGACGATCAGCGCCTCCGCCTCACCCTCGAACCCGCCCGCGCCGTCGGGGACCGGGGTGGCGGGCGTGCCGAACGGCGTGCTCGGATAGGCCTGCTCGAACCTTGCGCGCGCGTCGGCGGGGTCCTCGCCCTTGAGCACGATCTGCGGCTTGCCCGGCAGCGGCCAGCGCGGGTCGGCGGGATCGCGGGGACGCACGGCGTACCAGGGCATGGAGGCTCCAAGTGGAGACGGGAGGATCGCGCCTGCCGTGAACGGAAGCCGGTCCGGCGCGGTTCCACGAACGCCGCGCCGCATTGATTCCCGGCGCGCGCCGGTGCAGGTGCGGGCACCATGCGCGTGGACCTGTTCGATTTCGACCTGCCCGAGGCCAGCATCGCGCTGCGCCCGGCCGAACCGCGCGGCGCCGGGCGCCTGCTCGTCGTGCGCCCCGGCGACGGCCTGACCGATGCCCGCGTCGCCGACCTTCCCGGCCTGCTGCGCCGGGGCGACGCCCTGGTCTTCAACGACACCCGGGTGATCCCGGCGCGCCTTCGCGGCATCCGCACCCGGCCCGGCGCGCCCGGCCAGCGCACGGAGGTGATGCTGCATCTGCGCGAGGCGCCGGACCGCTGGCGCGCCTTCGCCCGGCCGGCCAAGCGCCTGGCGCCGGGCGACCGCGTCGTCTTCGGCCGGCACGGGGCCGGCGAGCCCTGCGAGCTCGGCGGCCTCGACGCCACCGTCGCGGCCAAGGGCGAGGGCGGCGAGATCACCTTGCGCTTCGACCTCGCCGGGCCGGCCCTCGACGAGGCCGTCGCCGCCATCGGCGAGCTGCCGCTGCCGCCCTACATCGCGGGCAAGCGCCCCACCGACGCGCGGGACGCCACCGACTACCAGACGGTCTACGCCCGCAACCCCGGCGCCGTCGCCGCTCCCACCGCCGGGCTGCACGTCTCCGACGGCCTTCTGGCGCGGCTGGACGCCGCCGGGATCGGCCGCCACACGGTCACCCTGCATGTCGGCGCCGGCACGTTCCTGCCGGTCAAGGCCGAGGACACCGCCGACCACCGCATGCACGCCGAGATCGGCTTCCTGGCGGCCGAGACCGCCGAGCGCCTGAACGCGGTGCGGGCGGCGGGCGGGCGGATCGTGGCGGTAGGCACCACCGCGCTGCGCCTGCTGGAGAGCGCGGCCGACGCGGACGGGCGCCTCCACCCCTTCGCCGGCCCGACCGAGATCTTCATCACCCCCGGCACGCGCATCCGCGCGGTCGACGCGCTGATGACCAACTTCCACCTGCCGCGCTCGACCCTGTTCATGCTGGTCTCGGCCTTCTCCGGCCTCGACACCATGCGCGCCGCCTACGCGCACGCGATCGCGGAAGGCTACCGGTTCTACTCCTACGGCGATTCGAGCCTGCTGTTTCCGGCCCAGGTCTGATAGGGCTGACCGACACCGCGCATCTCCCTCCCCCCGTCGCGGGGGAGGGTGGCCCCTGCGTGAACAGGGGTCTGGAGAGGGGAGCGCCGTATCCGGAAGCGTCGCTCCCCTCTCCCGACCCGCTTCGCGGGCCACCCTCTCCCGCACCCAAATCGGGCTTGCCCGATTTGGGCACCGGGTACACAGATCTCGGGCAAGCCCGAGATCTGGGGGGCGAGGGGGCGCTGCCCGAGGCAACCTGGAAGCCGTCTCACCTCAGCATGTCCGACACAGACTTCACCTTCGCCGTCCACGCCACCGACGGGCAAGCCCGCACCGGGGCGATCACCATGCCGCGGGGAACGATCCGCACGCCGGCCTTCATGCCGGTCGGCACCGCCGGCACGGTCAAGGCCATGTATGCGAGCCAGGTGCGCGCGCTCGGCGCCGACGTGGTGCTCGGCAACACCTATCACCTGATGCTGCGCCCGGGCGCCGAGCGGATGGCGCGGCTCGGCGGCCTGCACCGCTTCATGCGCTGGGACGGGCCGATCCTCACCGATTCCGGCGGCTTCCAGGTGATGTCGCTGTCGGCGCTCCGGAAGCTCGACGAGCAGGGCGTGACCTTCCGCTCGCATGTCGACGGCACCGCCCACCACATGTCGCCGGAGCGCTCGATCGAGATCCAGGGCCTGCTCGGCTCCGACATCCAGATGCAGCTCGACGAGTGCGTGCGCCTGCCGGCCGAGCGCGAGGCGATCGAGAAGGCGATGCGCCTCTCCCTGCGCTGGGCCGAGCGCTGCCGCACCGCCTTCGGCGAGCAGCCGGGCAAGGCTCTGTTCGGGATCGTGCAGGGCGGCGACGTGCCGGAGCTCCGGGTCGAGAGCGCCCGCGCGCTCGCCGGCCTCGACCTCAAGGGCTACGCCATCGGCGGCCTCGCGGTCGGCGAGCCGCAGGCGGTGATGCTCGCCATGATCGAGACGGTGGAGCCGCACCTGCCACGGGCCAAGCCGCGCTACCTGATGGGCGTCGGCACCCCGGACGACCTGATGCGCTCGGTCTCGCGCGGCATCGACATGTTCGATTGCGTGATGCCGACGCGGGCCGGCCGCCACGGCCTCGCCTACACCCGCCACGGCCGGATCAACCTGCGCAACGCCCGCCACGCCGAGGACACGCGGCCGCTGGACGAGACCTCCTCCTGCGAGGCGGCGAGCGCGTATTCCCGCGCCTACCTCCACCACCTCGTCCGCTCGGACGAGATCCTGGGGATGATGCTGCTGACCTGGAACAACCTGTCCTACTACCAGGACCTCATGGCCGGGATGCGGGCGGCCATCGCCGAGGGCCGCCTCGCCGCGTTCTGCGACGCAACCCGCGAGGGCTGGGCCCGGGCCGAGCGCGACGCCGCCGCGGGCTGAGGCCGGGCGATGCCGGGCCGCGATGAGCCCGCCCCATCGAGGCGCGCCTCCGCGCGACGGCCGGGCGCCGGCTCTCCGCCGGACCTCATGGGTCGTTGCTCATGTGATCCTCGCCCATCAGACGCGGCAGGGGCGCATCACGGATGCGCCAGCACCCGGTAGCTGCCGTCGGCCGCGTCCGCCCCCGTCTCCGCGGCGGCCTGCAGGCCCTCGACGATGCGGGCCGCCACCGGCAGGCGGTAGTGCAGGGCATCCCAGTAGTTCTCGTCGCGCGTCGTGATCGGCGAGGGCAGCCGGAAATCCACCACCAGCGCCCCCCGCGCCCGGCCGATCGCGGCGACCCGCGCCTTGCAGGCGGCCTCGCGCGCGCCCGCCGGCGTGCCGGCCGCCCCCTGCGCCGCCACGTGGACCGGCATGAAGGCGACGAGCTTGCGCGCCGCGTCCGGCACGGAGGCCAGCAGCGCATCGAACGCATCGAGCATGGGCATGGCGTCGCCGGCCTGGGCCGGGGGAGGCGTGCCCGGGCCGGCCGCCTCCGGATCGAGCGGGCTGCCGCCGCCATGGATGTGGCGCGCGGCGCGGACCGGGTCGTAGCTGGCCTCCGGCGGCGTGAACACGGAAAACCCGTCGCCGCGGATGCGGGCCGGCGCGAGGCCGAGGCGGTTGAGCGCGACTTGGGCCGCGATCCCGAGGCTCTGCCCGTTCACCTGCCGCAGCCAGCCCCAGGGCGCGCCCTCCGCATAGAGCCAGTCCGGGAACGGATGCGCGGTGCGGCGGGGCGCGTCGGCGGCGCACCACGTCGAATCGAGCGCGAACAGCACCGCGTGCACGGTGTTCCGGCGCAGGAACAGCCGCGCCAGCGTGCGCTGCTCGTCCGGCGTCGCGGCATTGACGGCCAGGTTGGCGAAGCGCGCCCCGAACGCCCGGTCGAGGGCGTTCGGATCGATGAGGCGCGCCGTTGAGGTGCCGAACACCGCCGCATCGTACCCGCCCGCGCGGGCGATCCGCGGATACATGAAGCGCTGGTTGCGATCCATGATCGCCCCCGGCCGGCCCGGGCGCGCGCGAAGGCCGTAGGGGTCCATCGCGGCGACGAAACCGATCGCGGCGAGGCCGGCCCCGAGGCCGGCGAGGGCGAAGGTCCCGGCGAAGCGCCGCCAGCGGCGGGAGGACGACGCCGGGGAGGAGAGGGGAGGGATCACGGCTGGCCTTCCGGCCCAAGGAGGGGGCGTTCGACCGCCGATGCCAGCAGACCATGGCGCCCGCGCGGCACGACGGCGCCCGCGCGCCTCGGATGCGACGCCGCACGGGCCACGCCCATGTTGACCCGTCCGGCGGCCTCCCCTATTCCACCCACGCCTCCCCGGGCCCGGCCCGCGCGGCCGACCGCACGGCGGACGCGAGCGCGTAGCTCAGCTGGTAGAGCAACGGACTTTTAATCTGTAGGTCTTGGGTTCGAACCCCAACGCGCTCACCAATTCTTTCAGTCGCTTAGTCGCCGGGCCGACCTTTTCTCTCGCCACTCGGGTAACGTCACGGGTAACGATGAGACTACCGGGGTGATCGATGGAAGAACCCCAGCCACCTGCGGCAGCGCACTTAAACAGTCTAATCGAGCAGGTGGCAGATGCGCCGGCCCCGTCGCGCGAGCTCTTCGCCGAGGTGTGGTTCGCCACCACCAGCAAGCAGCATCCCGACATCAAAGGCCGGTTCGCCCTCCTGATGGAAGCCAAGGCCTGGACCGAGGCGGCGCTGCTCACAGTGGCATGCGCACTGCCGGAATGGCGCGTGGTGACGAAGGCCAACCGCGGGGCTGGCGAGGCACTGATGCTGCCGCCCGATCACGTAGGCGGCGTGCCAGAACGCTCAAGCGATACCGTGAGCCATCCCGGAGGTGCCGCGCTAGCGATCTTGCAGGCTATGCTGACGGCGAAGTCAGGAGTGCGGTGAACGCGCCGCGGACCTCCGTTCTGTAACCCTTCTTACGTATGCAGTCCGTGCGCCATGGATAGACCACGACCATTATGAATTGCTCGTTTGAGGTTTTTCTCGCACGATGGAAAAATCCGGCGCCAGATGGGCGATAATCGATTCGGCGGGGTGCGATCGCCGTTGCTCGCCGTTTAGCGGCGCCGAGCGCATTGCGACGCGAGAAAATGATGAACCGGCGCTGGCGTTTCACGGTCCCAGGAACAGCCTAAGGAACGTCAATAGTGGCCGAACCTGTCGCCCCAATCATGCGGGCCAAATCCTTCAATTGCCCTCATTGCAATGCACTAGCACATCAGAAATGGTTCGATGCCTATGCACTTTATACCAGCGACCCACCCTCACTTCCGGACGATCAGGCACTCCTAAAGTTTATAGACGAGAACCAATCAAATCATGAATATGAAAACACTGTAAATTGGGCCAAAAAGTACCTACTGGGAAAGCCTTTCGGGCACAGGAACGATAATTTTAGCTCTGATATTCACTTGGAAATGCTTTACTTCACTCAGTGCTTTAGCTGCGAACAGTTTTCAATTTGGGTAAAAGACAAACTCGTATTTCCACTTCTTGGCCTAGATACTACGCCAAACGAGGATATGCCCGCGGACGCCAGGGAATCATTTATCGAAGCCAGCTTGATATTTAAGGCTTCACCGCGAGGTGCTGCTGCGTTGTTGCGACTTGCTCTACAGCAGATACTTATTTTTCTTGGTCAACCTGGAAAATTCATAGACAAAGATATTGGCGCACTTGTTGCTCTTGGTATGCCCATTCAAATCCAGCAGGCTTTAGATGTCGTCCGGGTCATTGGCAACAATGCAGTGCATCCAGGGCAAATCGACATCAACGACAACAGGGATGTAGCACTAAAGTTGTTTAGTCTTTTGAATATAATTACAGAGGCAATAATTACACAACCTAGACAAATTGAAAAATTGTTTGAAGGCCTGCCGCCGGGCGCCCGAGAAGCTATCGAGAAGCGCGATAAGCCGAAACCTTAAATCGCTGCCCGGGCCGGAAACAGCGTTTCAGGATTTCAGAACGCCATCACGCAGGCTAAGCACCTCGGAATGGTCAAGGTGGTCGAGCGCCGGCGGCCGGGCGCTAAGAGCCTCCCGAACCTGGTTACGGTGGTAGACCGCGAGTGGCAGGTCTGGATCCGCCACCACGGGTTCAAAAAGGCGAACATCACGAAGAGCACAACAGACAAAGAGGCTTTTCGAGAAAGGGAGTCGGGCGGCCGACGCATAGCTGGAATTCGCGGAGCGCAGCGCTTGTCTGTCCCTGTTCCTGTCTCGGGAACGGGGAATCCAAGGTCTTTGCAGGGATTCCGGGAGTCCGACCTCGCAAATTCGAATTGCGGTCGGAATGTGATCCAGGGGTCTAGACTGTGAAAGCCGCAATTACGCCTTAACCCAAAGCGCGAGCCGTGCTTATAGTCGGGCGCCGCCCATGGAGTGTACCGAAGTGGTAGAGCGGCTGCTTTGTAAACAGGGTTGTAAGATGAATTTTCTTCCGTTGATCAGAATGAAAATCAAGCGAAAGCCGAAGGAGATAACAATCGAAATCTCCTTCGGCTTCTACTAGATGTCTGTCTAACATCAACAGAGCCGTGGCGTGCAGGCTGCGGCTCCAACTGGATTGTACTGGAAAATGCGCTTTTGAAAAGGCGGCCCCTACGCAAGCCTCGCGTGAGCGCCAAGGGGCCGCCCGATCGCGTTCCCAAAAATCTGGTGTGCGAACGGATTTGGGGCTTCCGGCAAATGCTCGGAAGGTGAGGTCCGGGGCATGCGGTAATTCGGAATCCAGCCGGCGCCGGGGCCTGTAATTCCCCTTTTCCGGCGCCGCTCGATTATTGGAAATGGGCGATCGGTCCTAACTGGTTTTTCGGACCGGTCAGGCCGCCCAAGCGCGTTCAGCAGACAGTCGCGCCTGCTCCGCGTTATTGTCTGCCAGAGCCTTCGTGAGGGCGCTCTGGACCTCCTCTCGCGTAAGGGTGGATCCGCGCAGGTCGATCGCATAAGAGCGCGCGTCGGTCTTGCTCAGCGCGTTCGAGTTGGCCGAGCCCGCCATCGCGATTGGGATGCGCTTGCCATCTGGCAGGGGCACATAGGCCTCGGTCATCCGGCCCTCTCCGAACAGGGCCATTTGCGGCTTGTCGGCGATCCCGCTGTTGGCATAGGCGTTCAGGGGGAGCGGCCCGCGGCTCGTCATGATGCCGCCGGTGGCGAAGGGCAAGAAGCTCAGGTTCGGCAGGCCCGAGTTCTTGCCGCCGCCGAACAAGCCCGACAGGAACCCGCCGCCGCCCTTGGCCATCGATCTGAACAGGCTCGACGTGATGCGGCTTATCGCGCCCTGATCGAACATATACTCCCCGCGGCGCAATCCTCCAGATGAGACCTTCCTCGACAGGGCGGCAGCGGAGCGTAGGGTAGGTGCATGCGTCACGCCCTGCTCACCGCCATCGTCATGTTGCAGGGTGGGGGCGCATTCGCTGCCGAACCAATCATCGGCCGCGCAAGCGTCACCGATGGCGACACGGTGGTGATCCATGGCACCCGTATCCGTCTCTTTGGCATCGACGCGCCGGAGAGCGCTCAGGTGTGCGAGGACGCCGCCGGCAAGGAGTATCGCTGCGGACAGGTCGCCGCCCTCGCGCTGTCTGATTGGATTGGCGAGGCGCCAATCTCATGTGAGCCCCGGGACACCGATCGCTACGGTCGCACCGTTGCCGTGTGCAGGAAGGGCCCTGAGGACTTGAACGCCTGGATGGTGGCGCAGGGCCACGCCGTCGCGTTTAGGCGCTACTCGACCGACTATGTGGGACAGGAAGCGCAAGCACGTGCGGCCAAGCGCGGGATCTGGGCTGGCACGTTCGAAGACCCAGCGGGCTGGCGTAGGACACGTCGAGGTGGAGCAGCGGCGCGAGCGGCCGATGAGCCGACGCCGGCCGGATCGAACGCTTCGATGACCTGCACGATCAAAGGCAACATCTCGGCCAAGGGTGATCGGATCTACCACCTGCCGGGTACGAGCGCTTACACGCGCACCGTGATCGACGAGCAAGCCGGCGAGCGCATGTTCTGCTCCGAGGACGAGGCGAAAGCAGCCGGGTGGCGGGCACCGCGCGGATGAGATGGATCCAGAGGAGGCCGCGTTCAGACGCCAACCATGAACCAGAGTCCGACGCCCACCCAATTTGATCGGGGTGCGCCCATCGAGACGCTCGCCGGCACGATCGAGCGCGTCACCTTCCATAACGCCGAGACTGGCTTCTGCGTGCTCAAGGTCCAGGCGCGGGGCAAGCGCGACCTTGTGCCGGTGATCGGGCATGCGCCTGCCATTGCCGCCGGTGAATGGATCACCGCGACCGGGATCTGGTTCACCGACCGGCAGCACGGGCTGCAGTTTAAAGCCGATACGCTCAAGGCCACACCACCGACCGGGGTGGAGGGCATCGAGCGCTACCTCGCGTCTGGCTACATGCGCGGCATCGGACCCGCCATGGCCAAGCGCATCGTGGCGCTGTTCGGAGAAGCCACCTTCGAGGTCATCGAAGCCGATCCCGAGCGCCTGAAAGAGGTCTCAGGCATCGGTCCAATGCGGGCGGCTCGCATCGTCTCAGGCTGGGCCGAGCAGAAGGCGGTGCGCGAGATCATGATCTTCCTGCACGCGCATGGCGTCGGTACGGCGCGGGCGGTGCGGATCTTCAAGACCTATGGCTACGAGTCGATCGCCGTAATGACCGAGGATCCTTACCGCCTCGCGCGCGACATCCGTGGGATCGGCTTCCGCACGGCGGATGCGATCGCAATGCGTCTCGGGCTGACCAAAGAAGCACCGCAGCGGCTGCGGGCTGGCGTGTCGTTCGCTTTGCAGACCGCCATGGACGAGGGGCATTGCGGCTTGCCGATCGAGCGGCTGATCGTGCTGGCCCAGAAGCTCCTCGAGGTCGACGTCGCACTCGTCCGCACCGCGGTTGCCAACGAGCTCGCGCGTGGCGAAGAGGTCATCGCCGACACTGTCGAAGCCGAGCCCTGCGTCTTCCTGAAGGGCCTGCATGCCGCCGAGCGAGCGATCGCCGAGCGGCTCGTCACACGGGCCCGCGGCTCACCCCCGTGGCCTAGCATCGACCTCGACAAGGCTCGCCCCTGGGTCGAGGCGAAGACGGGAAAGACGCTGTCGCCCTCTCAGGTCGAGGCCATCCGCTTGATGCTGGCCTCGAAGCTCTGCGTCATCACCGGCGGGCCTGGGGTCGGCAAGACCAGCACCCTCGACTCGCTCCTGCGTATCCTCACGGCCAAGGGCGTGAAGGTGCTGCTCGCCGCACCGACAGGTCGCGCCGCCAAGCGGATGACCGAGCAGACCCGGCTCGAGGCCAAGACCATTCACCGCCTGCTGGAGATCGACCCGAAGCGCGGCGGCTTCTCGCGCAACGAGGAGAACCCGCTCGACTGCGACCTGCTCGTGCTCGACGAGTGCTCGATGATCGACGTGCCGTTGATGAACGCCTTGCTGAAGGCCGTGCCGGAGCGCTCAGGGCTTCTCCTCGTCGGCGACGTCGACCAGCTCCCCTCGGTCGGGCCCGGCCAGGTGCTGGCCGACGTCATCGCCTCAGGCCGCGTGCCGGTAGCGCGGCTGACCGAGGTGTTCCGGCAGGCGGCCGAGAGCCGGATCATCGTCAACGCCCACCGCATCAACCAGGGCCAGATGCCCGAGCGGCCACAGCTGGGCGAGAAGGCCGACTTCTACCTGATCGAGATCGACGATCCTGACGTCGGTGTCGCCAAGCTGATCGAGGTCGTGACCAAGCGCATCCCGCGCTCGTTCGGTCTTGATCCGACCCGGGACGTGCAGGTCCTGACGCCGATGCTGCGGGGCTCGCTCGGCTCGCGCAACCTCAACCACGAGCTCCAGCGTGTGCTGAACCCAAACCCAGCTCAGCAGATCGAGCGTTTCGGCTGGCGCTTCGCTCCCGGCGATCGGGTCATGGAGACCCAGAACGACTACGACCGCGACGTCTTCAACGGCGATCTTGGCATGGTGGCGCGCATCGACGAGGAGGAAGGCGCGGTCGTAGTCACCTTCGATGGTCGTGAGGTCGCCTACCCCTACGGCGAGCTCGATACGCTGGTGCCGGCCTTCGCTACGACGATCCACAAGAGCCAGGGCTCGGAGTATCCCGCCGTGGTGATCCCGATCGTGACACAGCACTTCAATATGCTGGCGAGGAACCTCCTCTACACCGGCGTCACCCGCGGCAAGCAACTCGTCGTGCTGATCGGCCAGCGCAAGGCGATCGGCATGGCGGTTCGCGGAGGGAGCGCGAAGCGACGCTGGACCAAGCTGCGGGAATGGTTGACGGGGCCAAATCAGGTGCCGTCGCTACGCGATCCACGAGCAACCTCCATGATCTCGACGTCCCGCAGCGGCGACTGAAGCTGCAATGCCCCCTCCGCCGGCGCCTTCAAGCCACGTGCGCCACTCCTCCGGCGTGGTCAGCAGCACTGGCGTCGCCTTCGGATGCACCGGCCCGACGACGCCGTTCGCCTCCGTCGTGAGGAGGGCGTAGAGCCGATGTTCCTCCTCGAGGGCTCGTTGCGCTTCGGGCCGCGCACGCCCGTCCACGGTCGCCAGGAAGAACGTTGTTTTGTGTCGTGTCATGCGGCTGTAGGTGCCACTCTCAGCCGCCGGGATGAGGAAGCGTGTACGCATTGCGACACGCTCGGGCATGGTTCTAAGTTCGGTGCATGTCCGCACTGAAATCACGCCGCATCAGATCTAGCGCATTGGCGACGCTCAGCATCCTAGTCGGACGAGCAACTGCCGAGGATGGACCATCGATCGCTTGGCCGGAGCCCGGTAGGCGGGCCACGATAAGCCGACCGTTCGGAGGCTCAACCATCGCGGTCAGCGTTTCGTCACGCACGGCCGGCGCTATCGATAGCCTGACCTGGGCCGGCACGCAGTTCATCAACGCCCACGACCACGGTCGCGAACTACAATCAGCCTCGTCCTAC
>NZ_JAKSYQ010000025.1:0-10067 GCF_022829665.1 Methylobacterium sp. E-041
CGAGAATGAGGACAGCGCGCTGGATCGCGCAGCCGAACACGCCATCGCTGCGCAACAGGCGATCGTCGAGATGCAGGACCCACGGCTGAAGAGCTGTGCGGATGCGTTGCTGTTGGAGCTGGGGCGACGGCTGGCTCAGAAAGATATCCGATCGCGCCGTGGACGTATGAACTAGACTAGCCCCCGTGCCCGGCGTTCTTACGAACAGTGGTTCACTGGCATCGACACCCTACCAAAATAGCCCGAGCTTCAGCCACGTCACCCCGCTCGGGTCCGCCTAGCAGCGCAGCAATCTCGGCGTGGCAGGCCAGCCAACGCCGGGTGAAGTAGAGCAGACCTCCGCCACCGGCCGCTACGCCGATCCGGGTTTGCCGCAACATGGCCCAGTGCATCCGCCGGGCGAGGTAGCGTTCCAGCAACATCAGGCACGCGAGCCGGCTCGTCTGGCGCAGTGTCAGCCGACGATCGGTTGTAAGAGGAAGGGCGGTCGGCATCAGCGTTTGCCTCTGATCAGCCCCCACGAGGTGGTCCAAGGGTAAAGTTAGTGCACGGTGGGCCGCTCCGCCACGGGTAGCTTGGCCAGCGGAGCTGGTCGGGCGAGCGCAGCCGGCCAAGCGGAGAAGGCTGGCACGAACACCTCCGGGGCTGGCGGCCGGTATCTCAGCGATGCATGCGGGCGCACGCCGTTGTCGTAACGTCGCCAGCTTTCGATGACGACCTGCGCTTCCCTGAGTGTGTGGAAGATCTCGCCGTTGAGGAGTTCGTCGCGAAGCCGTGCGTTGAAGCTTTCGACGTAGCCATTCTCCCACGGTGAGCCTGGCGTGATGTAGGCCGTCTTTGCCCCGACGCCGGTGATCCAAGCTTGTACGATCTTCGCAACGAACTCCGGTCCGTTATCCGAACGGACATGGCTCGGTACGCCACGCAGGATGAACAGATCCGAGAGCACATCGATGACGTCGGTTGCCTTCAGCTTGCGGGCGACCCGAATCGCCAAGCATTCATGGGTGAACTCGTCGACCACGTTGAGCATCCGGATATTGCTTCCATCATGCGTGCGCGCCTCGACGAAGTCGTACGACCACACGTGATTGCGGTGTTCCGGGCGAAGACGGACGCAGGAGCCGTCGTTGTCCCAGATCCGCCCCCGCTTGGGCTGTCTGGCTGGGACCTTCAGACCCTCACGCCGCCAAATGCGCTCGACGCGCTTGTCGTTGACGAACCAACCGGCCGCCTTCAGCAATGCGCTGATCTTGCGGTAGCCATAGCGTCCGTACTTCTCAGCCAACGCCACGAGATCGGCCGTTAGCGCCTCTTCATCGTCGCGGCCCCGCGGTACCTTGCGCTGCGTCGAGCGATGCTGTCCGAGCGCCCGACAGGCGCGGCGCTCGGAGACGGTCATCGTCCGCATGATGTGCTCGACACAGGCGCGTCGGCGCGCAGGGCTCGAGACGTCTTCCCCGGGACGCCTCCTGCAAGATCAGCTTGTCCAGCGTCAAATCGGCGATGGCTTTTCGAAGCCGAGCATTCTCGGTCTCCAGACTCTTCATCCGTCGAACTTGATCCGACTTCAGGCCGCCAAACTCACGCCGCCACTGGTAGTACGTCACCGAGCTCACGCCGAGCGCGCGGATCGCATCGGCCACGCTCTGGCCCTGTGACATCAGCGCGTCCGCCTGACGTAGCTTCGCGACGATCTCCTCGGGCTTCGGGTGTTTTGCCATCTCGTCCGTCCTCCAGGCTCAAAAGCCACACCAAAGGGCGGACCACTTCAATGGGGGCTGACCAACCCGCAGCATCCTCGTAGTCGGCACCGTGAGCGGCCTCGCCGCGCAAGCAGATGGCGCGGTGCGGATGCAGCTCGAACAGGCTGTGCAAGGCAATCTGAGCTTCGTGGGGCATGCTTCGGTACCCGTGCAGGTCGCCCGAGCAGATGAGCGCTACGTCACGAAGGGGCTCGATTGGAGCCGGCTTGGCGCGACCGTGCGGATGGTCGGCGCGGACGATACGCCCTGAAACTTTATTTGCGCCACTGAAGGCCTGCATAACGTCGCGGGTAGGTTGTTATACGAGCTTTTTCCTTAGCTGATGCGATGACGTTAACAACATTTTACGAGGAAAATTCATGCGCCATTTTGTCGTCGGTGCCCTAGCAACTATTCTTCTTCCGATGGCCGCTCATGCTGAGGGTGATATCGTAGCAGGAGAGAAAGCCTTTGCTCCCTGCAAAGCGTGTCATGCGTTTGGAAAAAACGGTGTAGGTCCGAACCTGACAGGTGTAGTCGGGCGCAAGTCAGCTTCTGAGGAAGGATAAACTATTCGGCTGCTATGAAATCATCTGGTATCACTTGGGATGAAGCTAATCTGCACGAATGGCTGAAAAACCCCAAGGCCAAAGTCCCCGGCACGAAGATGATTTTTGCGGGCTACCCGGACGACAAAAAAATTGACGATCTAATCGCTTACCTGGCTACAAAGAAGTAGCTGCTCTAAGCGCGGCTTTGAGCAGTATCGGTGCGCTTGCCGCGCTCCACTTCCATCATCTCTTTGTCCAGCAGGGGCCGTTGTAGAGACAAAGCCTCCTCCACCGGCGCCCCCAGCCACATGCGCCACTCCTCCGGCGTGGTCAGCAGCGCCGGCATCGCCTTCGGATGCACCGGCCCGACGACGCCGTTCGCCTCCGTCGTGAGGAAGGCGTAGAGCCGGTGTTTCTCCTCCACCGGCTCGTCGCGCTTCGGACCGCGCACGCCTGTCCAGGGTCGCCAGATCCCGGCGAAGGCGAACAACGGCCGGTCTTCATCGAGCGCGAACCACACGGGGGTCTTGCGCGGCTTCGTGTCCGCGTACTCGCTGAACGAGGACACCGGCACGAGGCAGCGCTGCTCCGGCTTCAGCCACGGGCGCCAGTAGGGCGACCTCACGTTCCGCACGTTCGTGACCGGGTGCTGCGGCCCCTTGCTCGACGGCGAGGGGAAGCCCCAGCGCATCATCGCCAATGCGCGCTCGCCCTCGGCCAAGCGCACGATCGGCGCCATCTGGTCGGGGAAGATCGCCGGCAGCGGCGGCAGGTTGCCAGTCTCGTCGCGCTCGACCCCGAAGGCCTTGCGGATCGCGTCCTGGCCCTTGTCGAGGCTGTAGAGGTTGCACATGCGGGCACCGTGCGCCGGTCAGGTCCGCAAGGGCAAGCCAGTGCGCTCATCGCCGCCCTCGATGCCGATCGCGGCACGGCAGGTCCGGCCGTACTGGTTCGGCTGCAGTATCCCGATGCCCGCGGCGGCACCCAGAGCCTTTTGCAGGTGCAGCGGGCCGAGGCGCGGTCCGTCTGAGGTCGGAGAGCTATCGCAGAAGGGACTGGCCGATCCATGTGCGGCCGTTTTAAAGCTCGAACGCGCGGCCCTCGGCGATCCAACTCACAAGCGCGAGCGCGTCACCATCGTTGGGGGGCGTCGATAACGACGACGCTCGATCGGGCATCATCGAGGGATAGGACGGCTCGGTAGGACGACCGCCACGCTACGCCTTCACCGGTCTCTGAGCCCTCTAGATCGTTGGCCATGCCGTCCTCTTCGCTCAGGACGAGAGCAAAGGTAATTCGGCTCGGCGCTGAGTGGTTCGCGACGGCGCCGGCGAGGCCGCACGGTGCCCCCCTAGGCGGTGCTGCTCTGCCGGCGCTCGACTATCAGCCGGTCGCTTAGGGCAACCGGGCGGGACATAATTGATAGGTCATTGCCTTGGCTGTAGATACACGGCCGGATCGAAACTATGGCCGGCCTGATGCCTGGCACCACGGCGCTGAAGGTAGGGGCCAACGACGAGACCGGCGAGCTTAAGAGCGCAACGATCCTAGGTCAGTTCGGCAAGGTGCGGGACGAATTCGCCGAGAGCTTACAAGGCGGGCAAGGCTCAATCACGAGCACACAGATTATTGAACAAAAGCAACCTCGCGCACGTTTGGTCTTAGTATCAACGCGCCGGTATTGGCGCAGCGTGAGGAACATTTATGTCGATTAGAGCACTCGCACTCGCCGCCTCGTGCACTCTGGCTCTGTCCGGCGCTGCGTTCGCGCAAGCGACCGCCCCCTCCGGCACGACCGGAACTGGGATGGGGACCAGCAGCACCGGCGGTTCGGCCACGGGTCAGCCGAAGGAGCTCGCTACTCCCGGTGGGGCGAATGCCGGCGGCGGCACGGGCTCTACGCCGATGACGGCCCCGGGAGCGAACGGGATGAGCACAGGGACCGGTTCGCCGGGCGCTAGCTCGTCGGGCATGAGCACCCCATCGACGGGCGCCGCCGGAGCGCGCTGAGCATTCGTTGCAACCGCGTCGAGCTCGCTACGCTCTACGCCCCCTAGTTCGGTCCCGCCGCCCGGTTACGGGCTGGCGGGCGCCATCCGTCTCACTCCGCGATGATGGCGATAAGCGAGAAGGAACCGGCGAGCGCGAAGGTGCCAGCCACGAGGGATACGATCAGGAACATGGGAGAGGCCTCAGCCGTCGAACGGCGACGCTTCCTCAACCCGTAAGGTTGTACCCGGTTTCAGGCGGGGGACTGCTGAGAACGGCGATATCTGCCCATCCTTAATCGCCGCCGTCAGCCCCGGCGACGGCGCCGTCATCGTCGCTGAACAGCCAATCGAGCGCCCCGGCTCCGACTTCGCCGGCTGCATCCCTCTGCTGACTGCTCAAGCGCGGTTCGGGATGCTCCGCCCGCACGTCCGCGAACCACCGGCGCGCGAACTGATCGAGGGCTTCGTCGGTGAGGAGCGTTCTATCCTGAGGTGGCATCTCGAGGCTTCTTGGACGGCCGAACGGTTCGGCCCCGCCGCGATCTGCTCACGCGGCGGGGGAACCCCGGATCTCACCAACTAGACCGATACACAGTACATGGCCCGTGTGCAGGATGGCGGCGTTCGGTTAGGGTCTCATCACCGCGACGTGCGCCGCAGTGTGCCGGAACGGGGCGCTGAGCGGCCTTAGGCCTTCTCAGCGGCCTTCTTCCGCCCGCGAGCTTTCGGGGCGGCCTTGGCGGCCTTCGGCTTGCCCTTGGGGGAGTTGGGTGCCTCAGAGACCGTCTCGTCGGCCTCAGCGGTCTTAGGAGCTGCTTTGCGCCGTTGCTGGCCAAGGCCGAGGGAGCGCGCCAGCTCGGAACGCTGAGCGGAGTAGCTTGCGGCTGTCGACGGGTAGTCCGACGGTAGGCCGTAGCGCGCGCGGTAGGTCTCTATCGTGAGGCCGGCCTTGGTAACGTGGCGCTTGAGCGTCTTGTAGCGCTTCCCGTCGATAAAGGAGATCAGCGCGTCCGGCGTGATAGACTTGCGGACCTGTGCCGGCGTCGGTTTCTCAGGGCCTGCGGGCTCGGCGGGCGCTGCGTTGGCCAGGCCAGACATGGCCGCGTGTACGGAAGCAATCACACCAGGTAGCTCAGATACGGACACCCGGTTGTTCGACACGTAAGCCGCTACGAGGTCGGCAGCGAGTTCAATGAAATCGGTCGATTGAGTTTCGATTTGTTCGTCCAAGGTCGTCTCCTCCACAAAAGGAGGCTTACTGCTCTACACGCTCCGCCGGATCGTCAAGTGATAGCTTGGCGGAAAATACTGAAGCCGATAGGGTGTCCTCATAAAACCGCGAGAACGCCCCCAAAGCACGTTCACGCAGGAACTTGGCGTAACGGTCTCTGTTCCGGTCCTACGGTATGATGCCGTAGAAGGCCCTTCTCCATGAACAAGCTCATCCTCGGCGCGACCCTGACACTCGGCCCCCTGCTCGGCGCCAACACGGCCAGCATAGCAGCGCCAGGCGACGGTCTCGACCCCAACGCTTCGGCGACCGGGAACAGCCAGACGCATCTCGTCTGATGCCATCGCTACCGCGGAGCGATGTGCAAGAGCCGGGGCCGCCCATAGGGACGCCCCGGATCACTTTCCCGAACCATTTCGCAGATCATGCGTGTAGATCGTAGCAGGCCCGCGCGATATGACGTAAGCTGTGCCTTGATTTGGCACGAAGATTGAAGGATCTCACGCGAGAGGGGAACTCGAAGGACAACCTAAGTGACTGAAGAAAACCCGGGTCAGAACCCCGAAACGCTCGCACTGGCCAGCGAAATCGTAGCCGCCTACGTCGCGAACAACTCCATCCCCGTTTCTGAGCTTCCGAATTTCATCGGCAGCGTTCATAAGGCTCTGTTGACCCTCTACAGCGGCACCGGGGCTGCGGGCACCAGCGCTCCTGCTGAGAGCGTCGAGCAGCCGACCGCGGCACAGATCAAAAAATCCATCACGCCGGACGCCCTCATCAGCTTCATTGACGGCAAGCGGTACAAGACGCTCAAGCGTCATCTCAGCGGACACGGTCTCGACCCACATAGCTACAGGGTGAAGTTCGGTCTGCCGTCGGACTACCCGATGGTCACTGCGAGCTACTCGGAAGCCCGCTCTCAGCTTGCGAGGGACATCGGCTTGGGCCGGCCTGGTCGCGCGACTGCCTGAGCAGTGTAGCTCGGTGTCGCCTCGATCGGTTAACCGACGAGGCGACCTTCACAGCCCAATGCCGCGCGCCGATATGATCCGTTGCGTGGCATTGACCAGCATCTCGTCCAAGAACGGCTCCGGCATGAAGCGCGCCCCCATCGGCAACTGATCCTCAGCCGGTGTTGCAAGGCCAGATGATCGGCCCCCACGAGGTGGTCCAAGGGTAAAGTTAGTGCACGGTGGGCCACGAGTAACTTGGCCAGCGGAGCTGGTCGGGCGAGCGCAGCCGGCTAAGCGGAGAAGGCTGGCACGAACACCTCCGGGGCCGGCAGCTGGTATCTCAGCGATGCATGCGGGCGCACGCTGTTGTCGTAACGTCGCCAGCTTTCGATGACGACCTGCGCTTCTCTGAGTGTGTAGAAGATCTCGCCGTTCAGAAGTTCGTCGCGAAGCCGTGCATTGATGATTTCAGCGTAGCCATTCTCCCACGGTGAGACTGGCGTGATGTAGGCCGTCTTTGCTCCGATGCCGGTAGTCCAAGCTTGGACAGCCTTCGCAACGAACTCCGGGCCGTTATCCGAGCCGCAGAGGCGTTCCCGGCTTCACCCAGCCTCGAAGACCACAGCCTCGCCGAACAGCTCGACTGGTACATCAGCTATGTCGCTGAGGAGTGTGCCGCTGGCCGGATGAACTGAAGGCGGGCTGGTGCCGGCGCTCCCACAGCGATTTTCACCGATCGTCCTTCATGCCTCGGAACCGGCATCCGCGTCGAGGACTGGCAGGCGTGGGTCGCCGATGGCCTCGGCATCGTCACGAACGGCGTGCTCTGCGTCACCGGCCCGGAACTGACGGTGGACGAGTGGGCGGCGCGGCATGTCACAGGGCATTAAAGAAGGTGATACTCTCAAATTCGACAAGGCGCTCCTGCTGCATCTTGTTCGACAGCGTCGGTTTGGCGGTTATCGATTTTGCGCAGCTCGGTAGCAATGTCCTGCAGGCTGGTGTCGCCCTTGCGCAGCACTTGATCTGCTTCGGACAGACGGTCACGCTCGGCCGCGGTGACGTCGCGAGCGCTTAACACTACCACCGGCACCTCGGTACAGCCGGGCAAATCCCGGAGCCGGTCGAGGAACGAGAACCCGTCCATCACTGGCATGGTCAGGTCGAGCAGCACGAGGCGTGGCACGCCGTGCCGGACCTGGTCGAGCGCCTCGCAGCCGTTCCCAGCCTCGCGGACGGTCCAGCCGTTGCGCTCAAGCACCGTCCGGAGCCGGTGGCGCATATCGGCATCGTCGTCGACCACGAGCACGTCGCCGTCGGCCGCCCGGAACTGGTCAAGGATCGTCCGGAGGCGCGCCCAGTCCACCGGCTTCGGTACCGCCTCGATGGCTCCGAGCGAGGCGCTCAGCGCCGCGTCGGCAACGAAGCTGACCATCACCACGGGAATGCCTGCAGTCTCCGGGTCTGCCTTCAGGGCGGCTAGCACCGACCAGCCGTCCATCTCGGGCATCATCACGTCGAGTAGGATCGCACGTGGCTTGAGCGACTTGGCGAGGTCGAGCCCAGTGCGCCCGTCCCCCGCAGTGCGGACAGCGAAGCATTGGCGTTCGAGGAACCGGGTCATCAGCTCGCGCTGGTTGGCCTCGTCGTCGATGACCAGCACGAGGTCGCCCACCGTCATCTGGTTCTCGGGAGCCGCCGGTGCCGCCTCGATGGCCTGCTCGGGGGCCGCCGCCGGGATGCGGAGGGTGAAGCTCGTCCCCTTGCCCTCGACGCTGTCGACAGTGATGTCGCCGCCGAGCAACTGGGCGAAGGCGCGGCTTAGAGCCAGTCCGAGGCCGGTGCCGCCATAGTTGCGTGTGGTGCTCTCGTCGGCCTGAGTGAACCGCTCGAACAGGCGCCCGACCTGCTCCGGGCTCATGCCGATGCCAGTATCCTGCACCGTGAAACGGAGCCAGTCGCCGGTCAAGTTGACCTCCCGGGCCGCCGTCAGCGTGATGGTGCCGCCCTCGGTGAATTTTGCCGCGTTCGACAGAAGATTGAACACGCACTGGCGCAGCTTGGTCGCGTCGGTGCGCGCCCGGCCCACGTCATCGGCCACGTCCAACACGAGGACGTTACCCTTCTTGGCGACCAGCGCCTCCACGGTGCCGGCGGCGTCTGTGACGAAGGCGGCAACGTCGATGTCCTCGGGGTACAGTTCCATTTTCTCGGCCTCGACCTTCGACAGGTCGAGCACGTCGTTGATCAGCCCGAGGAGGTGCTGGGCGTTCGATTTGATCTTGCCGAGATCCTTGAGAAGGCTGTCCTGGCCGAGTTCCTCCGCCTCCTCCTCCAGCATCTCCGAATAGCCGATCACCGCGGATAGCGGCGTGCGCAACTCGTGGCTCATGTTGGCTAGGAACCGGCTCTTCGCCCGGCTGTGCTCTTCGGCAGCCTCTTTCGCGGACTCGGCCCGAGCATTAGCAGCGGTCAATTCCGATTGGTTGCTAACAAGGGTGCGGTTCGCACCGTCAAGGCGCTCCAGCGTCGCCTCGTTCTGCACAACGGACCGACGCAGCGAGTCGCAGATCCAGATCATGACGGCGCCAATCAAGACGTACTGACACAGGAGCGAGACATCGACACCGTCGAGGCTCCCGTCGCGCGTGTAGAACCAAGTGGCGATCAGCGTGGAGAGCGTGAGGACCAACGTTCCGGCCCCCCGGCCGAAGGCGAGGCTTCCCGCCAACAGAACGGGGATGTAGAGGAGGAAGGGAGCGATATAGGCCGGCGCTAGGAAGCGCACGAACGTCATGAACGTGACGAGCAGCAACGGTACGCCGTAGCGAATACCCGGCGATGGGCGGTGTCGGGCGATGGTTCCGATCAGTCTATGCAAGCTGCTCATCGCGGAGGAGTGTCACGACACGTCCGTATCGCAAAGCCATTGCATCGACGGCACGAAAATCGAGTGGGTTCATGTGGACCGCCACGCGATGGTCCTATGCTATCTCATTCAGTTTAAACGCTGTTGGACCAAACCCATCCGCATCGTTGAGCGCCAAAGCCAGGAGCCGGAGCGCGGCGGCTATCGCGCGGTGCAAGGCGGATCAGGTTCGTGGCAGACCACATGAAGCTTGTGGATTGGCGCTTCAGCTCGCTAGAGCCCGCATCTCAGGCACACCCTCACGCAGCACGTAGCCGCGGCCCCAGATGGTCTCGATGTAGTTCTTGCCCTGGCTAGCGTTGGCGAGCTTCTTACGCAACTTACAGATGAACACGTCGATTATCTTCAACTCGGGCTCGTCCATGCCGCCGTAGAGTTGGTTAAGGAACATCTCCTTGGTGATCGCCGTGCCCTTCCGCAGAGCAAGGAGTTCCAGCATCTGGTACTCTTTGGTCGTGAGGTTGATCGAGGTTCCAGCGACCTTGACGAACTTTTTGTCAATGTTGATCGTGAGATCATCGACCGTAACCACGGCTTCGGCATGCCCCTGTGAGCGCCGAACAATCGCCTGGATGCGGGTCACGAGCTCGTCCTTGTGGAACGGCTTGGTAAGGTAGTCGTCGGCGCCAAAGCCAAGGCCCTTCACCTTGTCCTCGATGCTGGCCAT
>NZ_JAKSYQ010000220.1:0-1234 GCF_022829665.1 Methylobacterium sp. E-041
CCGGGTCGCCAAGGTGAAGACCCCGATCCTGATCCTCTCAGGGATGGCCAGCATCGAGGACAAGGTGAAGGGCCTCGGCTTCGGCGCCGACGACTACCTCACCAAGCCGTTCCACAAGGACGAGCTCGTGGCCCGCATCCAGGCGATTGTCCGCCGCTCACAAGGCCATGCGGAAGCGGTAATCACGATCGACGACATGATCATCAACCTCGACCAGAAGGTCGTTGAGATTGGCGGAAAACGGGTTCCGCTCACCGGCAAGGAGTACCAGATGCTGGAACTCCTCTCGCTCCGGAAGGGCACGACGATCACCAAAGAGATGTTCCTCAACCAACTTTACGGCGGCATGGACGAGCCGGAGTTGAAGATCATCGACGTGTTCATGTGCAAGCTTCGGAAGAAGCTCGCCAACGCCAGTGGGGGCACGAACTACATCGAGACCATCTGGGGCCGCGGTTACGTCCTGCGGGAGAGCGCACCTGAAATGCGAGCTATGGCGAGCTAAAGAGCTATGCTGCTGAAGGTACAAGCCTAAAGCGGTTGCTCACTTGCTTTGAGGCGACCCTTCTGGCGACGTGTCCTAAATATAGATGTCGCGAAGTTCGGTGTTCCGACGAAATTTCCCGCCTCAAGTTCGTTCTTGATCCCCTGCAGCGCTTTACGCTCGGCCTTGTACGCAGCCAGGGTCTGATCCGTCATATCGATCTACTGCCCTCCAGGCTGTACCTCGCTTACCTTTCGGGTCTTGGCCTCCATCATCTCAACAGCTTGGCTGATGTCGGCGATGCGCTTCGTCGCGTAGGTGAGGAACGCTGCTTCAATGGCCATCGTGCTCTTTCGTACTGTGACGAGCGCCATATAGGGCAGCTGCGCTCCTACCGTCGGCAAATGCCTCACTGCTCCGAAACGTGCCGCGCGCCCCACTCGTCCGCCGTCAGTTCCGGGCCGATGGCCAGCGTAGCATCCCTTACATCGAGCCAATCGATATGGCCGGGGTCCAGACCCCACCTTGGCCGCGGTGAAAGCGCATGGCATGGTCGGGCATGAGCTACCGCATCGACTTCTACCGGGAAGGCGCTGTCGCCAGCGTAGTGAAAGATCTAGCTGTCGAAGCTATGAAGGTTGTTCACCCGGGGCGGGGGTGAGAGGCTGGGGTTGCGAAGCCAACCAACCCTGACCGAGCGCCCCGGATGAACACCCATCAGCATGCCCGCATGACGGTCCATGGTCGAGC
>NZ_JAKSYQ010000227.1:0-4648 GCF_022829665.1 Methylobacterium sp. E-041
GCCGAACCTCATGGCCGAGCTTCGTCAGTTCCCGGGCCCAGTGATGGGACGTTCCGCACGCCTCCATGCCGACCAGGCATCGAGGCAGCTTGGCGAAGAACGGCACGACCTGCGCCCGGCGTAGCGCCTTGCGAACGACGATGTGCCCAGCTGCATCAACGGCGTGAACCTGGAAAATGCTCTTGGCCAGATCGATGCCGACGGTGGTGATCTCCATGGGGATGGCTCCTGCATCTGCGTGGCTGCTGCTTTGACAGCAACCACATCTTGGCACCGAGATACCGTCAGTCGGAGCGGGAGCCATCCACCCCATCTGCTTTCAGACAGGCAGCCAATTTCCGCTGATGGCGCATGTCGTAAGTGATCTCAGCTCCGAACGGTCGTATGGCGCCGCCCCGCGCTTCCGCTCGGGCCGAAACCGCACTTAGGCGGGGATCGGCGAGCCGTCCCAGGCGAAGACGCCGCCGGTGTCGTTCGCGCCTAGACCGCTCAGCACGCGCAGGAGATGCGCCGCGCTCTCCTCAGGCGAGAAGACACCATCGGCCGTTGGATCTGGCCGGAAGGGCCGCGACAGGTCGGAGGCGACCGTGCCCGGATGTAGGCCTACAACGATCGCCTCCGGTCGGCTGCGGGCGACTTCGATCGCGAGCGTTCGCAGAATCTGGTTCAGCGCCGCCTTCGAGGCGCGGTAGGCGTACCAGCCGCCGAGTCGGTTGTCGCCGATCGATCCGACCCGCGCCGACAAGGCCGCGAACACGCATCGCTCCCCTGGCGCCAGCAAGGGCACGAAGTGCTTGGCGACGAGCGCAGGGCCGATCGTGTTGACTGAGAAGACGGTGGCCATCGCGGCAGGGTCAAGCGCCTTGACCGTCTTCTCGGGCGAGACGCCCGCCCGGTGAAGAAGGCCGGTGGCGACGATGACCAGACCGACCTGTCCGGCTTCGCCGACCCTAGCCGCCGCCGCCGCAATCGTCGCTTCGTCGCACAGGTCGATCGGAACGGTTCGGACGCCCTGCGGGAATGACGCTTCTGAGCGCGAGAGCGCAAAGATTGGCGCGTAGGTCCGAGCCTCCGCGAGGGCGCGGATCAAGGCCCCACCTATGCCGCCGGACGCACCGACGACGACCGCGCTGGTCAGGCGCAAGGGGATCAAGCCGCGGAATCCCTATCGACCGCGGAGCCTCGGCGCCCGCGGTGAAAGATCAGACTGCGGTTGTTGGCCGGCATCACGACGCGCTCGGCCAGATGCAGATCGTGCGCTCGGGCGGCGGCCGCGACTGCCTCGATGTCGCGGATCCCCCAGGAGGCATTCCTCGCGCGCAGGCTGTCGTCGAACGCGGCGTTGCTCGGCGCGGTGTGCGCGCCATCCTCCCGGAAAGGACCGTAGAGGTAGAGGACACCACCTTCCGCGAGCGTCGCTTCCGCGCCAGCCATCAGCCCGATGGTCGCGTCCCAGGGTGCGATGTGGATCATGTTGATCGCGACGACCACATCAGCCCACGCCGCTGGCCACGGGTGACGGATCGCGTCGATCGCCAGCGGCGACCGGATGTTCGCCAACCCGGCGGCGCGGGCATGGGCGACGATGCTGCGACGGGCCGCTTCGTCGGGGTCGCTGGGCTGCCAGACGAGCGCGGGTAGCGCGCGAGCGAAATGGACGGCATGCTCACCGGACCCGCTCGCGATCTCGAGGACGAGACCGCTGGGCGGGAGAACGCGTTTGAGGACTTCGGTGATAAAGGCGGCGTTGCGAGCTGCGGCCGGCGAGAACAGGGCATCGGGCATGAGCCTCTTCTACGAGCGGCCGATACCGAGCGCATACCTCTTTGTCGCGACACGCCTGATTCGAGCTGACTATCCGCTCCAGCCCAGAGCGCGCCGCTACGACGGGCGGATCGCGGTGAGATGCTGATGGCTCCTTAGAAGGAGTTCCATCATGCCTCCAGCCAGCGATACCGCTCGCCGTCCGTGAAACCTCGGCCGTCTCATTGGCCCCAAGCCTCCGTTCCAGCCAAGCACATCTGGGCGATCCGCACTCGCTTGCAGCACGAGGGCCGCACGCGCGATCTCGCCCTGTTCATCACCGCCATCGACAGCAAACTGAGCGGCTGCGATCTCGTTCGCCTACGCGTAGCCGGTGTCCACCTCGGTGACGGCGTCCGCCTGCGCACAACCATCGTTCAGCAAAAGACCGGTCGGCCCGTACCCTTCGAGCTGACCGAAACCACCCGCGAGACGCTTGCGGCTTGGCTGCAGCTGCGGGGTCTACGTGCCGGGGACTGGCTGTTCCCGAGCCGAAGCCGCCCGGGCGAGCATCTCACGACGCGCCAGTATGGCCCGCTCGTCGATGAGTGGGTGGCGCTGATTGGCCTCGAGCCGGCGGGCTACGGCACGCACAGCCTGCGCCGGACGAAGGTCGCGCTGATCTACCGGCGAACGGGCAACCTACGAGCCTGCCAGCTGCTTCTCGGGCACACCAAGCTTCAGAGCACGGTACGCTACCTCGTCATCGAGGCAGATGATGCCTGGTGATGTCGGAGCAGACCGACATCTGGTAGTCACTGCGGCGGCCCCTGAGGCCGTCGCACCTACCCCGCGCCTTCGTCCGAGAAGGGTGGGGAGCGGACCCTGCACCTTCGCCCTAAAGCGGACGTTCCGCCCCCGACCCATGTCGGTCGTCCGGAACGCCGTCGGCTCTTCAGCAAAGCAACCATTCGTAGGCTGCCCGGTCATTGCGGCTTGGGCTGGCAGCCGAACCTAGCGTCCCATAAAATGCGGACCTGTAGGCGTGTTTGCATCAGGAGACAGAGCAGTCGGACGCCATGTGAAGCTGTCGCCTGCAGGCTGACGAGCATCAAGGCGCCAGCCGCGACGCGACGCCAAAGCAGATGAAACATCCGGCGGCGCTCGAGGATCGTCCGCAGGTCCTCAACCTGCTCGACAGCACCTCACGACCGGCCACCGTCGCGTCGGGCCTCAGGGCGACAAAGCCACCGACCAGAAAAGGGAGAGAAGGGCTCTAAAGAGTGCCTGTGAGCGGACGTGTCACCGCGTGATCTCATGGTGGCCGTCAACTATCGACCGGCGCGCCCAAGCGATCTCGATCGTTCAGGTTCGACGCGCAACAATCTTAGCGTTCGACCATTTTAACAGTGCGATATTTTTAAATGTAACTGCCAGGCTTGTGAAATATCATTAACGCTCATGCGCGATAGCCTGCAATTCTACCCCAGCGGTCAGGTATCGGCGGTGGCTTCCTACGTCTGGTAGCAAGCGTGTGTGATACGCGCCGAGGCACCATCGTCCTTACTCCGCCCTCGCGCAGTTCCCCGCAGGATCTCATGGCATTCCACGTAGGCACCCGCATACAGCTCATTACCCTGACCGCTCTCGGCGGTATGGCAATGCTCATCGGGCTGGCGGCCTGGGACATGTCTCAGACGGTCACGGACGCGCGAGAGTTGAAGACGCGTGATCTCGTAGAGGCGGCGCAAGGGGTCCTCGCCTATTTTGAAGGCGAGGAGCGCGCCGGCCGGATGAGCCGCGATGCCGCCCAGCACGCGGCGGTAGCGGCTGTTCGTGGCCTACACTACGCGGGCAGCGAGTACTTCTGGATCCAGGACATGCAACCGCGCATGGTGTTGCATCCCAAGGCCGACCTTGTCGGCAAGGATATCACCGACATCGTCGACCCGGCGGGGAAGCATCTGTTCGTGGATGTGGTCGAACGGGTGAAGCAGTCGGGCGCGGGCTTCGTCCCATATCAGTGGCCCAAGCCCGGTATGGATCAACCGGTGGCGAAGATTTCCTATGTAAAAGGCTTCGCGCCTTGGGGATGGATCATCGGATCGGGCATCTACGCGGACGACACGGCGGCGCAAATGCGGCCGACCTTGATGCGTCTGCTCGGCGGCGCGGCCATCGTTGCGGTGATGATCGGTCTTCTCGCGACAATTATAGGCCGGAGCGTGGTGCGGCCGGTGCGGGCCATGACGGCGTTCATGACCGGTCTCGCCGCGGGGGACTTGAGCAAAGAGGTGCCGGCCAAGGAACGTCGCGACGAGATCGGTGCGATGGCTGCCGCCGTCCAGGTGTTTAAGGACAACCTGATCCGGACGCGCGCTATCGAAGCGGAGACCGCGCAGGGCGATCTAGCGGCGGAGGCGCAGCGCAAGGCGGGGATGCGCCAGATGGCCGACGACTTCGAAGCGGCGGTGGGTGGCATCGTCGGGATGGTGTCGTCCTCGGCGACCAAGCTGCAGGCCACCGCCCGGGCCCTGACCGCGTCGGCGACCGAGACGGCGAGCCAGTCCACCACGGTGGCGACGGCCGCCGAGGAGGCCGGCACCAACGTCACCACGGTGGCGGCGGCAGCCGAGGAGCTCGGCTCCTCGGTGGCCGAGATCGGCCGGCAGGTGGGCGGCTCGGCCGAGCTCGCGCATCTGGCCGTGCGCGCGGCCGACCAGACCCGCGCCCGGGTGCAGGCTCTGCGCGCGGCGGGGTCGCGGATCGTCGCCGTGGTCGGGCTGATCTGGGACATCGCCGGCCAGACCAGCCTGCTGGCCCTCGAGGCCACCGTAGAGGCGGCACGTGCAGGCGCCGCCGGCAAGGGCGTCGCCGTCGTCGCGGCGGAGGTGAAGGCGCTGGC
>NZ_JAKSYQ010000231.1:0-400 GCF_022829665.1 Methylobacterium sp. E-041
GTCGCGTCGGCGATGGCGCTATACGAGATCACCTCCCGAACCCGCGGATCGTAGGCAATGGCAGCCATGACGCGCTCGCTGAGTTCGTCCCCGTCCACTTCTAGGGAAAAGAACCCGACGGGGCCGGAGTGCCGAGCTGCCGAGATCGCGACGTGCAGACCGACGGTAGTTTTGCCCATGGCCGGGCCCCCGGCGAGGACGACGAGCTGTGCCGGACCCATCCCGAGTGGCGCTGCATCAAGCCTTGGGATGCCGTACGGCACTCCACTAGGGGAGGTCCTCTGCCGGATCTGGTTGGCCCGGGCGAGGACGTGGGCGGCGCTGGCACCGAGTGAGACCCGCCGAGCGTGCTCGGCGAGGGCGGCGCTGGCCACCGCGTCCAGCGCCTCGATCATGCTAC
>NZ_JAKSYQ010000236.1:0-2058 GCF_022829665.1 Methylobacterium sp. E-041
TCGTAGCTTGGCCCCCGG
Organism: Methylobacterium sp. E-041; assembly: GCF_022829665.1. NCBI lineage: Bacteria > Pseudomonadati > Pseudomonadota > Alphaproteobacteria > Hyphomicrobiales > Methylobacteriaceae > Methylobacterium > Methylobacterium sp. E-041. The sequence goes on from NZ_JAKSYQ010000236.1 coordinate 19, forward strand.
CCAGGAGCGCTACGGCGGCGACATCGATCCGAGCGAGAGCCGATTGCTCAGCCCCCTTCGGGCGCAATGGAATGATCTCTCTGCTCATCGTCCCGCATCCGCTTATCGGGAGACTTGTAGCCCTGACGCCGGCATACAGCCTGCCAACGACAATGAGATGTCATCTTGCAGGCGGCCGCAATCTAGCGCCTCAGCGACCTGCCAGAGCACCCAATCCGAGCGTGTCGAGGACGCGCTCACGATAGAGGGTATCATCCTCGCTGAGGTCGCCCTTTTCGACGTGAACGATCACGGATGGATCGACGCTGGCGAGTTCAGCCAAGGCCTCGACGGAGTAAGCGCATCGCAGGCGGGCAGCGCGCACCTGCGATGCTAGGTGTGCAGTCCCGAGGTGTGGTGGCATCAGTTTCGCTGAGGTCGCTGCATTCCGGGAGGCGTTATGGGACAGGTTCTTCACGGCTGCGCCACGACCACGCACGCGGTCAGAGCAGCGCTACAGCGATCGAAAGCTCCGCTCAAAGATCTTGCCGCCCAGCACGGACTGAACCCCAAGACAGTCGCGAAGTGGCGTAAGCGAGCCTTCGTTCATGACGCGGCCATGGGACCGAAGACGCCGCACTCTACAGTGCTCACGACCGAGGAAGAGGCGGTGATCGTCGCCTTCCGCCGGCACACCCTCTTGCCGCTCGACGACTGCCTCTACGCGCTGCAGGCCACCATCCCGCACCTGACCCGCTCGTCGCTGCATCGCTGCCTGCAACGCCATGGAATCAGCCGGTTACCCGAGGTCGGCGGCGATAAGCCCGGCAAGCAAGCGTTCAAGGGCTACCCGATCGGCTTCTTCCACATCGACATCGCGGAGGTTCGCACCGGCGAAGGCAAGCTGTACCTCTGGGTGGCCATCGACAGAACGTCCAAATACGCCTTTGCCCAGCTGCACGAACGCGCTGATCGACCCGTGGCCTGCGCTTTCCTGGAGGCACTCATCGAGGCCTGTCCTTACCGACTGCACATCATCCTGACCGACAACGGCATCCAGTTCGCCGAGCTGCCCAAGAACCGTCGCGGCCCGACCGCCCTGTACCGCGTCAACCGCTTCGACCAGATCTGCCGGGCACACGACATCGAGCATCGGCTCACCAAGCCAAACCACCCGTGGACCAATGGCCAGGTCGAGCGCATGAACCGGACCCTCAAGGAGGCGACGGTCAAGCGCTACCATTACGACACCCACGATCAGCTGCGGGAACACCTCGCCGCCTTCCTGGATGCCTACAACTTCGCTCGGCGGCTCAAGACCCTACGCGGCCTTACTCCGTATGAAGCGATCTGCCGGGCCTGGGCAGACAATCCAGACCGCTTCAGATACGATCCAACCCATCTCACCTCGGGACTGCACAGCGCCCATGTTCCAGATGTGCTGGCGAAAGGCGTGACGGGTGTCGCCGCGGTCCCCGACGACCCACTTGGGCACGCCCGTCAGTTGGTCGAGCAGGGGGACGGCGTGAGGCAGTTCATGAGCCTGACCGGGTGCCAGCCGGAAGGCGATGGCGCGACCCTGCCCGTCGGCGATCACGCAAGCCTTGGAACTATCGCCGCCACGTGAGCGGCCAAGCGCTTCACGAGCGTCTCGCTCGGCCCCAGATCCCCCCTTTTGACAGCGCCTGCCGCCTTTTGGTGCGCCCGCACGTTGGTGCCATCGAGGAACACCATACCAAGCTGGACGCCCTGCTCCTGCACGAGGCCGAGCAGCCGCTCCCAGACGCCAGCACGCGACCAGCGGATGAAGATCTGCGCCGCGCGCCACCACGGCCCCAGATCCTCTGGAATGGCCCGCCACTTGGCCCCGTTCTGATGCCGCCAGAGGATGGCTGAGAGTGTGCGTCTGAGATCCTGTGGGGGCGTCTTGGCCTTGGGCCGGCAGGCCTCGACCAAGGGCTCCAGTTCAGACCGCTGGGCGTCGCTCAGCATCGTCCCTCCTGCATCAGAGAAACGAAAACGCTAGCCAAGCCAATCCGTTCAGACGACGACAGGCTCTAG
>NZ_JAKSYQ010000241.1:0-6511 GCF_022829665.1 Methylobacterium sp. E-041
CGAGAATGAGGACAGCGCGCTGGATCGCGCAGCCGAACACGCCATCGCTGCGCAACAGGCGATCGTCGAGATGCAGGACCCACGGCTGAAGAGCTGTGCGGATGCGTTGCTGTTGGAGCTGGGGCGACGGCTGGCTCAGAAGGATATCCGATCGCGCCGCGGACGTATGAACTAGACTGGCCCCCGCGCCCGGCGTTCTTACGAACGGTGGTTCACTGGCATCGACACCCTACCAAAATAGCCCGAGCTTCAGCCACGTCACCCCGCTCCGGTCCGCCTAGCAACGCAGCAATCTCGGCGTGGCAGTCCAGCCAACGCCGGGTGAAGTAGAGCAGACATCCGCCACCGGCCGCTACGCCGATCCGGCTTTGCCGCAACATGGCCCAGTGCATTCGCCGGGCGAGGTAGCGTTCCAGCAACATCAGTCACGCGAGCCGGCTCGTCTGGCGCAGTGTCAGCCGACGATCGGCTGTAAGACGAAGGGCGGTCGGCATCAGCGCTCGCCTCCAGCTACCATGTCGAGGAAAGCTACTGCGGCGGCCGCAATGATGTTCCCTCGGCCATTCCAGGACAGGGGCGCGAACGCGGTCACCGCACACTCGGCCGACGCGACCGGTGGTACCGCATCAGATGCCGCCTCGCAGCCACTATCATTATTGCGCAACCCCACGACCTGGCTGCCGTGGTGGTTCTCAGGAGCGACAAGGGCGGGTTCAGCGCCCCCACCGTCCTCGGCCTCTGCATCCCCGTCCATGCGGTTAAGGATCGCGAGCAGGTTGTCGGCGGTGTCCAGGGCGGTCTGTGCCGCTTCCTCGATCATGCGCCGAGTCTCGGTCGGCGAGGGTGCCGGCGGGACAAGAGGCGCCACGGCGGGCGGGCGGAATGCAATAACGTTGTCCATCGGTCTCAGGCCCTCGTTTCGTTGGAACCGGCCAGCGGCGCCAAGCTCCCCGCCCGCACAGCATCTTGAAACTGACGCACGATCCTATCCCCCGCCTCCTCCCCGGTTGGATCGGCGCGCAGCTCGCACACACGGTCTGCAGCCAGCCCGAGACACTTCAAGGCCAATCCTTGAACCGTGGACGCCTCCACGACGCTCATGCGCTCGATAACGGCGCGGACGGGCGCCCACGATGCCCTCATGTCAGCATCCGACGGGTCCGGCTCCTGACAGACCAGATCATGCTGAGCGAAGGCATCGCAGAGCAGCGTCGCGAGGATCGCAAGCTCAGCGTCGCCCCCAACCGAGGGGAGCGGGGTCGAGGGAGCCGGCGGAGCGCTTCGGCCCATCACCTTAGCGGCGGTCGTTCGCAGCGCCGCGGCCTGCTGTTTTAGGGAAGGGCGGTCGGCGCTTCGGCGGAAGGGATTGGACAGCTTGAGAGGGGACACGCGCGTGCTCTTATGATCCTTGAAAGGAAGGGGTGCGCGGCGGGGCCGACCCGCCGGGCGGATGGCGTCAGGAGGCGGGGCTGTCGCTCTCGTCGTTGCCTTCGTCCTCGTCGTCCGGCTCGACGCCGGCCTCTACAAGCTCTTGGAAAAACGGCTCCGGGGCGGGCAGGCCGAAGTGCTCGGCCGCGAGGCGGGACACGTCGGCCAAGGCGCTCTCGCTCCACCATTCCCCCAAGTCGGCGAGCGCGGCCTTGAGCATGATGCCCGGAAGGGTCTGCATCGGCTCGTTGATGTAGGGATCAGCCAGACGCGCGAGGGCGATGGAGAGTGTGTTAGCCAAGGCCCATGCCTCGTCATATCCGTTGGCGTCCCGCGTCGCCTTGGCCTTTACCCCCCAGGCTTCGGCAGCGCTCGTGTCGTCAGAGATCCAGCCTGGATGTTCGCCGGCCGCGGTATCCCCGGCGTCGAAGAGGCGACCGGCCTCAGCCTGCGCAGGGCCGACGCGCCGGATAAGCGGCAGGAGGTCGGGGGCGAGCGCCAAGAACTCGGCCTCGCGAGCGCCGGGCGGCGTCGAGGCGGCCAGCGCCGGCAGCGGCAGGGCAGCGGCCATGGACCCGGCCAGCATGGCGCGGCGGCCTTGGCTCGTCTCGGCCGCGAGGCCCGCGGCCTTGGCTTTCATCAACGCGAACCGCTCGCGCAGGCTCGGCTTCGCAGGATCACGTTGCAGTAACTTGATTGCGCGCATGGAAGGGATCTCCTTAACTTGATAGCTCGATAGACCTGATGAGTTGCGATCGGCGGGTTGCTCAGATCAGCGAGGCGAGGCCCGTGAGGACGGCGCCGCCGCCGATGATGACGAGGGCGGCCAGCAGCTCGCCGCCAACGGCCAGGGTGCGCGCGAGACGCGCGGGCGTCGGCGCCGGGCGGAGGTCGATAGTCGGCCCGATCAATCGGCCGGACGGCAGGGCCATCGGTAGACGCCGGACCGGCTCCACGCCCAGGCAAAGGGACAGGTCGCTTTCACGGGCCTGCGCAATGGCCCAGCCGTCGCCGTGCGCGGTGGCGTTCGGCGCTTCCTCGCTCAGGAACCAGCGAAGGTGATGGATCAGGCAGAGCATCCCGGCGCGGGTCGCGCAGGGCGTGCCGAGCAGCGCCGTCAGGGCAGCGTCGGCATCGTCCTCGGCGCGCATGGCCGCCTCGCCGTTGGGGGCGACCTGAAACACGCTCCACGCCTCGCTGTGGCGCTCTATCGCCGCGAGGATGGGGTCTGCGTGGAACGGGACGCGCTCCGCTTCGAGGACGACGGGGCGCAGCGAATGGCTGAAATCGGGGAAATGGACGTGCGACATCGGTCGGGCTCCAAAGGGCTCGTGAAGGCAGGCAGGGAAGGCGAAGGGGAGGGTGGTGCCGACTAGGTCAGCCGGGGCGGGAGCACGGCACCCGGCCGAGCGAACACCTTGCGCAGCCGGCGGCGAGCGGCACGTCGGGCGCCTGCGCTACCGGCACGCTCGCCGCGGGCGGTGTGGTAGGCGGCCAGCGCTTTGGCAGACTCTGCGGTGGTCGGCGTCAGGGCGTAGAGGTCGAGGCGGGCCAGCCGGCGCACGCGGGCCAGCGAACCGCGGTAGGCGGCCCACCCGGCCGACAGCGGCAGTCCAGCCTTGGCCCGGTCGGCAGCGATGCGGCCCGAACCGAGATAGGCGGCGTCGGCAGCCTCGGCCCAGCGGATTGCTGGCAGCACTCCGTCAGAGGCAGCGGCGGGCATCCGTGAGGCCACGACGACGAGGAAGGCGCCGAGGACGATGCGGCGGGAGAGTTCGGCCATCGGTCCGGCCTCAGTGCGTCGAGGTCGGAGCGTCGGCCGGCAGCAGCCGTGCCATCGCTTCGGCGATCGTCGCCATCGCGTCCGAGAGGTGCCAAACCTCGATCGCGTAGAGGCAGGCGTTCCCCGCCACCTGCCCATAGGCGTTCAGGCTGGCGAGATAGGCCGTGAGCGCACGAAGACCGGCGAGCGTTTCGATGGGGCTAAGGGCGAGCCTGGACGTGATCGTGTCGTAGATGTCGGCCGCCTCGCGGAAGTTCTCCTTCGAGACCCAACGGCCTTTCCGCTTCCGCTTCTGATAGTAGACCTCGGCCTCATAGACCTGAAGGGCTTCGCGGTGCGTCTCGATCGCGGCGAACACGGGGTCGGCCGAGATGGCGGGCGCGACGGTGGCGTGAGTGATGGCGAGCATGACGGCCCCCTCAGTGTGCGCGGACGATGCGGGAGGACTTCGCTGCGGCCCAGGCGCCCTTGAGCGCGTAGGACATGCACTCGCCCCAGGCGTCGCCCGTAACCTCCATGCGGGCCTGAGCGGCGCGGGTCGCGGCGCGCATGATGGCCGAGCGGTCGAACGTGCCGTCGCGGCGGGTCAGCGGGGCAACGGTGCGGGAGAAGTGCTTGGCGCTCTCGGTGCAGACGTTCACGGCGGCCTTGGCGCGGGTGAAGACGCGGCGGGCGTCGGCGGTCAGGCGCGGGTCGGTGGTGCGGGCGATGTGCGAGTGGGGGATGAGGTTGGCGTAGCGCATCGGGGCGGCCTTGAAAGGTTCAGAACTTACCCTTATCGTGTAAGCCCATCCCGATAGCGCGTCAACACTCAACGCGTATTTTTTTACATGATAGGTGTTAGATGTTGACGGGGGAACAGTTGCGGGCGGCTCGGGCCATGCTGAAGATGGAGCAAGGCGAACTCGCCGAGTTGTCCGGGGTATCGGCGGAAACGATCAAGCGGCTGGAACGGCTCGATGGCCCGCTCAGCGCCAATTCAATGACCCTCGACGGCCTGCAAAAGGCTCTCGAAGGCGAAGGCGCGATGTTCCTGCCTGAGAACGGAGGTCTGCCTGGCATTCGGCTTCGTCGCGACCCTCCGGCAAACATTCGGACGCGCAAGCGAAGGGGAGACGGCGCTGGCGCTGGCGTCAGGCTCCCGGATCGAGAGAACGACAAGCCGGACGAGGGCCTGCGCCCGGATCAACTCACGAGCGAGAACGACGGCAGCGCGCAGGGGTAGAGCCGGGCATGCACTTCGAGGGACTGCCCGAGGAAGCCGACGTGCTCCTGGCCTTAGAGCCGGACGAGATCGGCTTGAGGCTGCTGCCGACTCTGGCGCGGCCCTCAATGATGCCGGGCATACCTCTCGCCCTTCAAACCTTCCTCGGGTTCGCGTTCGCGCCGGTTCAGTATGCGGACGGCCGCTCTGGCTTCAGAGGCCCGTACCCGGCCGAGCGCCATCCCGAGGTCAAGCAAGCCATCGCAGAAGCATGGGCTTGGCTTGAGAGGGAAGGACTCCTCATGCCGGTTCTGGTCAACCTGACGGGCGGCGGCGAGGAGTTCCACCCGACGAACCGACAGGTCAGCCGGAAGGGGCGGCGGATCGCAGCGCAACCACAACTCGGCCTGAGCACTCGCATGCTGCCGAAGGAGGCGTTGCACCCCGCCATCCGTGAGGACGTGTGGAGCCTGTTCCATCGCGGGAAGTACGATACGGCGGTGTTCGAGGCCATGAAGGCGGTCGAGATCGCCGTCCGAGAGGCGGCCAACCTGCCGGCCACCGATGTCGGCACGCACCTAATGCGTACCGCGTTCGATCCGAAAAAGGGTAACCTCAGGGACAAGAAGGCGACCCTCGCGGAGCAGGAAGGGCGTTCCTCGCTGTTTGCTGGCGCGATGGCTGCCTACAAGAACCCGCAGTCGCATCGGCGGGTCGCTCTCGACGATCCCGACGAAGCGTTCGAGATCATCATGTTGGCGAACCACCTCCTGCGGATCGTCTCGGACTGCAACAGCGTGTTCAGTTGAGTATGACGCGGCAGACTCTGCCCCTACCTGCCGTCCGCCTCCTCACCAGGGCGCAGGCGGCATCGTACTGCGGCCTGTCCATGATCGTGTTCCAGCGCGAGTGCGACGTTCGCCCGATCCGCTTCGGCGTGGATACCGTGCAGCGGTACGACCGCCGCGACCTCGACCAATGGATAGACCGCCGCAAGGGGGAGCCTAGCGCTCCTTCGTTCGACAGGCGGCTGGATGCCCTGGATACTCGCGTTCCGCCTGATCGGCCGATGGGTGAGCGTGAACCTCACTAAGGGCGTCCGCCATCCCTGACTGAGGCTTTTGCACGCCGTGTCCGCTCAGCTTTAGCAAACCGCTCGCCCATGCTGTCGGCCTTCCGAGCCTCTACGAACCGCGCTCCCCAATCCGTGCGAGGGGTAGGCTCAACAGCAGGCAGACCGGGCTGCACCTCGGGGTAGAGATCGGGGCGCTGACGCATCCGCCACCGGTCGATCGCCTCGATGTCGTACAGGCCGGTTGTCTCGTCCGGCACGGGAAACCCGCGGGCGTAGAGGCGTCGCCGGTACTCCCCGAACTGATCCGGGGTGAGGCCCATACGGCGCGCGGCCTTGTCAGCCCAGACGTAGGCCGGGTCGATCCGGAACCGGATGGAGGGAGACGCTGGAGGCTTCCTCATGACGACGCGGCCTCGCCGAGGCGGCGCATCGCGTACCCGTCCAGAACTGCCTGCGCACGGGCGGAGCCTTCGACCTGGCGCCTCGCGTGGACGACTTCACGCTCCATCCGATCCAGCAGCGGCAGGTAGACCGTGCCGTAATGGACGACGCCGCGGGCGATTATCTCATGCGCACGCTCAATCTCGGGCAGGGTGTAGGGATGGTCGTAGCCAAGGCTGTCCGTCATCATCGGCAACTTCTGATCCAAGGTTGAGGCCGCGTGACCGGATCTGCGTCATGTTCGGCCAAGGCGATGGCGCGTCAACGCGAACCCCTCCCCAACTGGCCGCGGCTCATGCGCCGGTCGCAGGCGGCGGCCTATTGCAGCCTATCCCTGCTGACGTTCAGATTGCCGCCATTGGCGTATGGAACCAATACCAGCTTGATTTGAAATCTAATTTAGCTGACTGGGCCAGCGATGGCGGTTGCCACATGGTGTCGTAGGTCTGCGTAGGAACGCTCGAACATGCCGAACACGTTTGGCCTCAACCGCACGCTTGGAGGTGCGATCGGCGTCATCGCGCTGGTGTCGGTCCTCAGCAGCGGGGCGATCTTAGCCACACGCAACCACCTGCAGGAT
>NZ_JAKSYQ010000245.1:0-521 GCF_022829665.1 Methylobacterium sp. E-041
TTGCCGGTGGCCGCCCGCTTGACCGCCTCCTCCGTCAGCATCACCGAGGTGTTGATGCCGCGCTGGATCTCCGAAAGGATGCCGCGCACCTGCAGGGTGGCCGCCTTGGCCTGGTCGGCCAGAAGCTTCATCTCCGAGGCCACCACCGCAAAGCTGCGCCCGCTCTCCCCGGCCGCCGCCGCCTCGATCGCGGCGTTGAGTGCCAGCAGGTGCGTGCGCTCCGAGATGTCGTTGACCGTCTCGATGATGTCGCCGATCGTCTGGGTCTTCTCCGACAGCGTCACGATGTTGCCGGCCACCGCCTCCGCCTGCTCGCGGATCGCGTCCATCGCCCGCGCCGTGTCGGCCACCGCGCGCAGGCCCTGGCGCGAGGTCTGGGCCGTGGCCTGGGCGGTGGCGATCACCTCGCCGGCCCGCTTCGTGATCTGCGCGCCCGAATGGGTGATCTCGTCCACCGTCGCCGCCGTCTCCTGCACCGCCGCGAACTGCTCCTCCACCGACGCCGCCTGCTCCTGCGCCGA
>NZ_JAKSYQ010000248.1:0-2716 GCF_022829665.1 Methylobacterium sp. E-041
GCGCCGCTCAAGGGGGCCGCCCCCGGCGACGGGCTGCTGCCGCTGCGCGACCTCGACCAGATCCGCGCGTTCCTGTCGGGCACCGGCCCGTCGGCGTTCTTCGACCTGCCGTGGCTGCCGATCTACCTGGCCGTCTGCTTCCTGTTCCACCCGCTGATCGGCCTCGCCGCGCTCTGCGGCGCCCTCTTCCTCGCGGCGGTGACGTGGCTGACCGACCGCGCCACCCGCAGGCCGGCCCAGGCCGCCACCGGGCACGGCCTGCGCCGCAACGGCCTGGCGGAGGCCGGGCGCCGCAACGCCGAGGTGCTCGCCGCGCTCGGCATGCAGGGCCGCTTCCAGGCGCGCTGGGCCGGGGCCAACCGCGACTACATGGACGCCCAGCAGCGCAACGCCGACGTGGCCGGGGGCCTCGGCGCCGTGTCGAAGGTGTTCCGCATGGCGCTGCAATCGGGCGTGCTGGCGCTCGGCGCCTGGCTGGTGATCCAGGGCCAGGCCACCGCCGGCATCATCATCGCGAGCTCGATCCTGGTGTCGCGGGCGCTGGCCCCGGCGGAACTCGCCATCGCCAACTGGAAGGGCTTCGTCCAGGCGCGCCAGAGCTGGGCCCGGCTCTCGGACCTGCTCGCGCGCATCCCGGCCGGGCAGCCGCGCCACGGCCTGCCGGCGCCGTCGCGGACGCTGACGGTGGAGGCGGTCACGATCGCCCCGCCCGGCTCGCAGCGCCCGGTGGTCGGCGAGGTCAGCTTCGCGCTGAAGGCCGGGCAGGGCCTCGGGGTGATCGGCCCCTCGGCCTCCGGCAAGTCGAGCCTGATCCGCGCGCTGATCGGCGTGTGGCCGCCCCTGCGCGGCAAGGTGCGCCTCGACGGGGCGGCCCTCGACCAGTGGGAACCGGCCGACCTCGGCCCCCATCTCGGCTACCTGCCGCAGGAGGCGGAGCTGTTCGCCGGCACCATCGGCGAGAACATCGCCCGCTTCGACCCGGCGGCCTCGGCCGAGGCGGTGATCGCGGCGGCGCAGGCGGCGGGCATCCACGAGATGGTGCTGCGGCTGACCGACGGCTACGACACCCGGATCGGCGAGGGCGGGGCGGGCCTGTCCTCCGGCCAGCGCCAGCGCATCGGCCTGGCGCGGGCGCTCTACGGCGACCCGTTCCTGGTGATCCTCGACGAGCCCAACGCCAACCTCGACGCCGAGGGCGAGAACGCGCTGACCCGGGCGATCCTCGGCGTGCGGGCGCGGGGCGGCATCTGCATCGTCGTGGCGCACCGCCCCTCGGCCCTGGCCGCGCTCGACCTCGTGCTGATGATGGCCGACGGCCGCGCCCAGGCCTTCGGCCCGAAGGACGAGGTGTTCAAGCGCGTGCTGCGCGCCGCCCCCGAACCGGCCCCGGCGGGGCTGCCCGCGCAAGGGCCCGCGAAGCCGACCCTGCAGGAAAGCGCCTGACCATGGCCGACCCCGTGATCCTCGCAGGCCCGATCGCCGCCGTCCCGGCCGCCCCCCTGCCGCCGCGCCTCCGCGCCCGGGCCTCGATCCGGCGCCACCTCGCGCTGAGCCTGGGGCTCGGCACCGTGCTGGTGGTCGGCGTCGGCGGCTGGGCCACCTTCACCGAGATCGCCGGCGCGGTGATCGCGCCGGGCCAGCTCGTGGTCGAGTCCGACGTCAAGAAGGTGCAGCACCCCACCGGCGGGGTGGTCGGGGAGCTGCGCGTGCGCGAGGGCGACCGGGTCAAGGCCGGCGACGTGCTGATCCGCCTCGACGAGACGCAGACCCGGGCCAACCTCGACATCGTGCTGCGGGCGCTGGACGAGCTCGACGCGCGCCATGCCCGCGACGAGGCCGAGCGTGACGACGCCCCGACGATCGCCTTCCCCGCCGAGCTGCTGGGCCGCCGGGACGCCGACCCCTCGGTCGCCCGCCTCGTCGACGGCGAGACCCGCCTGTTCGCCGCCCGCCGCGCCGGCCGCGCCGGGCAGAAGGCGCAGCTCTCCGAGCGCATCGAGCAGCTGCGCCAGGAGATCGGCGGCCTGACCCAGCAGGCCAACGCCAAGGAGCGCGAGATCGCGCTGATCCTCACCGAGCTGACGGGGGTGCGCGAGCTCTACGCCAAGAACCTGGTGCCGCTCTCGCGCGTCACCGCGCTCGAGCGCGAGACCGCCCGGCTCCAGGGCGAGCGCGGCCAGCTCGTCGCGCAGACCGCCTCGGCCAAGGGCAAGATCACCGAGACCGAGCTGCAGATCCTGCAGGTCGACGGCGACATGCGCACCGAGGTCGGCAAGGACCTCGCCGAGATCCGCGGCAAGCGCTCGGAGCTGCGCGAGAAGCGGGTCGCGGCCGAGGACCAGCTCAAGCGCATCGACCTGCGCAGCCCGCAGGACGGCACCGTCCACCAGATGACGGTCCACACCGTGGGCGGGCTGGTGACGCCGTCCGAGCCGGCGATGCTGATCGTGCCCACGGCCGACCAGCTCGCCGTCGAGGTCAAGATCCCGCCCCAGGACATCGACAGCGTGCGCCGCGAGCAGCGCGCGGTGCTGCGGTTCTCCGCCTTCAACAGCCGCACCACGCCCGAGATCGACGGCACGGTGAGCCGCGTCTCGGCCGACGTCTCGACCGATCCCAAGACCGGACAGAGCTACTACACCGCCCGCATCCGCGTGCCCGAGACCCAGCGCGAGCGCCTGGGCGAGGTCCAGCTCGTGCCCGGCATGCCGGTCGA
>NZ_JAKSYQ010000250.1:0-207 GCF_022829665.1 Methylobacterium sp. E-041
CAGTCCCTCACCACGATCGCCGAACGTGCCGGTCCACACATGAGGACCAGCACGCACCCTGGCGCGGGGTGGAGCAGCCCGGTAGCTCGTCAGGCTCATAACCTGAAGGTCACAGGTTCAAATCCTGTCCCCGCAACCAAACACACCACATACACCTCACAAGACCGCAAACAGCCGGCCCGCGCACCACGCAGGCCGGCTGTTTGC
>NZ_JAKSYQ010000251.1:0-779 GCF_022829665.1 Methylobacterium sp. E-041
CGGGTCGGGAAGTTCGCCTTGATCGTCCCGGTGATCACGTCCACCGACGGACGCTGCGTCGCCATGATCAGGTGGATGCCCGCCGCGCGCGCCATCTGCGCCAGGCGCTGGATCGCGCCTTCGATGTCCTTGCCGGCCACCATCATCAGGTCGGCCATCTCGTCGACCACGATCACGATGTAGGGCAGCGGGGAGAGGTCCATCTCCTCGTTCTCGTAGACGGCCTCGCCGGTCTGCCGGTCGAAGCCGGTCTGGACGGTACGGGTCAGCACCTCGCCGCGCAGGCGCGCCTCCTCGAGCCGGGCATTGAACCCGTCGATGTTGCGCACGCCGACCTTGGACATCTTCTTGTAGCGCTCCTCCATCTCGCGCACCGCCCACTTGAGGGCGATGACCGCCTTCTTCGGATCGGTGACGACGGGGGAGAGAAGGTGCGGGATGCCGTCGTAGACCGACAGCTCCAGCATCTTCGGGTCGACCATGATCAGGCGGCACTCCTCCGGCTTCATCCGGTAGAGGAGCGAGAGGATCATGGTGTTGATCGCCACCGACTTGACCGCGCCGGTGGTGCCGGCAACCAGCAGGTGCGGCATGCGGGCGAGATCGGCGATGATCGGCTCGCCGCCGATGTTTTTCCCAAAGCACAGCGCGAGCTTGTGCTTGGTCTCGACGAAGTCGGCCGAGGCCAGGAGCTCGCGCAGGTACACGGTCTCGCGCCGTGCGTTCGGCAGCTCGATGCCGATGGCGTTGCGGCCGGGCACGACCGCGACGCGGGCCGA
>NZ_JAKSYQ010000255.1:0-1206 GCF_022829665.1 Methylobacterium sp. E-041
CCTGACCAGCTTGCCGCCTCCGCCTTGAAGCAGGCCGATGATCCTGTCCGCTATCGCCGCCAAGCTGGAGCAGCGCTCCAAGGCTGACTTCAATGGCCGGCACTACGAGGCGTCGCTCATCCTGCAGGCCGTCTCCTGGTACCTGCGCTATCCGCTCAGCTACCGCGATATCGAGGAGTTGTTCCTGGAGTGTGGCCTGGAGGTCGATCACAGCACCCTGAACCGCTGGGTCTTGGCGTACGCGCCGCTGATCGAGAAGCTGTTGCGGCAATTCCGCAGACCGCACTGTGGCTCGGTCCAGATGAAACGTACATCAAGGTGTGAGGTGAGTGGCGCTACCTATACCGAGCCGTCGATAAGCACGGCAATCCGGTCGACTTCCTGCTGACCGCCAACCGCGATCTCGATGCGGCCAAGCGCTCTTTTCGCAAGATGCTTTCGGCCGAGCCGTTGCTCGCCTCAGACCGCATCGGCACGGATGGCGCCGGCACCTACCCGCCGACCATCGCCGAGAGCCGCAAGGCGGGCCTGCTGCCGGGAACGCCGGTTCACTACGTCACCAAGCATCTGCAGCGGGTATCGAGAGCGACCACTTCTGGGTGAAGCGGTCGATGCCGCGGGTGGGTGGCTTCCGCTCGTTCAACACGGCGCGGCGCACGATCTGCGGCTTCGAGGCCATGCTGTGGCTGCGCAAGGGCTTCGGCTTTGCCGGCGCATGGACCGTGCGCGAGCAGAACCGGATGCTTGCCGTCTGCTTCGGACTTCCACAGGGAAACAAAACATGAAAATGGGGAGGTAGAGGCCTTTCTACGCCGTATACCCAAAATTGCGACAGGCCCCGATCGACTGCACCTACCTGCAGAACCTGCGCCTCGCCGAAAATCGTCGGACGGGGCGGGGAAAAAATAACGACCCGCCTTCCGGGGCCGCCGCCATCACCCAGCCTACCCGGCATGCGGCAAGCCATCATCGGACGGCTGTTTGCCAGCCTCGTCCCGCCGGTCCTGTGCCCACACTGTCAAAGACGCTTCAGGCTGCCCTCTCACATCAAAGTGCCCAGGTAGTGCTAGGTCGCGGACTCATAAAGTTCGCAGCCAGACCCGGACGGCAGCGAGTTTGACGCTGGCGAGGAAGTTATCGGGATCCTTGTCGTAGCGGGTGGCGACGGCGCGGAAGTGCTTGATCTTGCTGAAGAAGCGCTCGACC
>NZ_JAKSYQ010000262.1:0-8984 GCF_022829665.1 Methylobacterium sp. E-041
AACACGTTCGTCGCCAGCGCGCCGAGCCGCAGGCCGCCGTCGTGCTCGACGATCTCGCCGCGCGGCAGGCGGGTGATGTCGACGAGGCGGCCGGGCCGTTCGACGTCGTACTTCATCAGGTCGATCAGGTTGGTGCCGCCCGCGATGACGCGGGCCCCGGGCGCGGCGGCGAAGGCCTGGACCGCCTCGGCCACGGTGTCGGCGTGGACGTAGTCGCAGCGGTTCATCGGGCTTCCCACTGCATTACGGCCTCGATCGACTTGACGATTCTGGTGGACGCGCCGCACCGGCAGATCTAGATTGGCCTTGTCCGGACCCGCCCACGTAGTCGGTGACGCTGATCCGTCTCAACCGGACGGCCGCGGCAGCTGAGGCCTACGCGCAGAGGATCAGCATGAGGCTCAGTTCCGGGCGTTCGTGCCAGTCGGCTGTCATCAACCGCTTGAGGCCTTCGAGGCGACGTATGAGTGCCTGCCTTTTGGAGGGCGTCAGCTCGGCAAACGGCTCCAGACAGGCAGTCCTCAGGTTCCTGCGCAGTTCGGCGACCTCTGCCTCGTCGCGAGAGCCGAGGCAGATGTCGCCGAACTGGGCCGGAAACTGAGGACTGCCTGTCTGGAGCCGTTTGCCGATCTGACGCCCTCCAAAAGGCAGGCACTCATACGTCGCCTCGAACGCCTCAAGCGGTTGATGACAGCCGACTGGCACGAACGCCCGGCACTGAGCCTCATGCTGATCCTCTGCGCGTAGGCCTCAGCTGCCGCTGCCGTCCGGTTGAGACGGATCAGCGTCACCGACTCCGTGGGCGGTTCCGTACAAGGCCAATCTAGATCTTCCGGTCTCTAGTGCAGATGTCTTAGATCCTTCGGGTCGCCCGATATGAGGTCGATGACACGCGCGAGGAGGTGCAAGGCCAACTGTTCGTTCGGCAGTACGATGGCGTAGCCGATTGCTCTTGGGCCGTACCGGTGGAAGTGCTCCAAGTGGGCTGTTCGCAGTACGAGGATCATTTCGACCTCCTGCTCCCCGAGATATAAACCTTGCTGAATGCAAAGACGCAGGATTGCGCCAAGGTCGTGCTGGATCCTTTGTTTTCCCATCTCCTGATCGGTCATGCCTCGCTCAAGGAGATAGGCCTTGAGGCTGAGTTCTGCGGTCATACTCAGCAAGTGGCCGACCGGCTCCATAAATTCGCAGTCGCGGATCTGATACCCTAGGATGATCCGTGCGCTGTGCCAGTATCGGATAGCGGTCGCGAGCCGCAGGGAGGCTAGTGGCTGTCTCAATACGCTCATCGAAACTGAGATCCGATCCCGTTGGCCATGACAGCGGCTGTCTCCCGTCCGCTGCGGACGGTATCAAGCGCCAGATTTCAGTCACTAGACTGGGGTTGTAATTCAGGGCTCTTCCCAGCCGCCTCTGATCCTAAGGCCGCGCTTGGCGGTCCGGGCATACGCCTCCACCAGGTCGCGGCTGGCTGAGGCGAAAACGGTGCTCGACCCCACCACCGCTCTGTTCATCTTCCGGATGCGCGGGTCGTCGGCGTCGATGAACGCGCTATAGCCCGCCCGTCCAACCGAACAGATCGCCACGTCCCAAGCCACCGGCATCCATAGTTCCGCGCCTGGGTCGCCAAGATCCTGTCGCCGGGTTCCCATGGCCATGAACCTCGCGAACGGGGTGCTGCCGAGGATAAAGGCGCGGCGCGGGGCGGTGATCCGGGCAACCGCGAAGCCGCGCTGAAGCATGGCGGGCGTCGCCGTTTCGAGGGGGCTGGCCGCGCCTTCCGCCATCGCGTCTCGGCGCGCCCGCTCGATGAATTTAGGACTGGCGAGGAAGGCGCGCTCCTCGGCGGACGGGGACCCGTGCAGCGCCTCCCATTGAGCCATGCCGTCCGCGATGATGCTGTCCACGCTCCGGCGGATCAGCACCCCGCGGTGAAGGTCTGGTGAGCGTCGATGCTGCGCGATGAGCAGGTCGACAAGGGCGCGCTGGTCGGCCTGGCTGAAGGTGGTCAAGCGGCCCGCTCGTGCGTCCTTGATGACGCGCTCCAGAACCGGCCCAGCGCGGCTCTCGATCGCCGACAGGCGCGTCTCCGTCGTGGTGTCGCGCGTGCCGTCGCGTCGGCGGATCGTGTAGAGATGCCGGACCTGGAACAGGCGCTTGATGGGCCTGCGCTCCACGCCTCTCTCAGGGTGGCGCTTGTCGAACGACCACAGTTGCCCGTCCGACCCGGCGAAGCGCCGCTGCACCATCTGCGGGATGTAGTGATGTCGCCGAGGGACTGACTGCCCGGTGCGCTCCGCAGGGCTGGGCCCATCCGACATGTCGCCGTCCTGACCGCTGCGGGTGGTTCGCTATGCGCTTTGCGCGGCCGGCGGAGCTGTCCGGGCGATGGCCGCGCGCACCACCTTCATGCCGATGAGCATGCGGGGCTCGTGTCCGGGGAGGTCCGCGAAACCGAGCCGGCGATACAGGCGCGCCGCATCCTCGTTCAAAGCGTCGAGGACGATGAAGGCGGCTCCGATCTGGTCGGCGATGCCGGCGCAGCGCGTGAAGGCGCTCGCCATTAGGAAGCTGCCGATTCCCTTGCCCTGGTGGGCTTGGTGCACGCCCACGACCGAGAGGTAGACCGCCGGCACGTTGTCGTACCGGCCGACCTTCTTCCGAAGGGGCTCGGGTAGGGTGCACGTGTCGATGCCGTGCGCGTTCAGGGCGTAGAAACCCACGATCTCGGCCGGTTCGCCGTTCTCGGGAGGGAAGCACGCCAAGACGCATCGCGTGGTCTCCAGGTCCTGGAGCCCTGCCGCGTTCGTCTTGAGGAAGTTGTCGACCCGAGGCTCCCCGGACGAAAAAGCCGCTCGGCCGGCCTTGTGCTTGGCCCGGTCGAGCGGCTCGATCCGCAGGCGCCCCAGAAGGGCGCGATCGATCATGCGACGTGAGCGACTTCGGCGTGGAGGCTCATCAGGTCTAGGAGTGCAGGCGTGGGCTCGGTCGCGTCGAAGGCGGCCATGAAGGCCTGATGGGCCTCCGGCTTGAGCGCAGTGCGCTCGTAGCTCTGCAACGTGTCGCGGGCCGCACGCGTGGCCGTAACGGTGACGAATTCAGACGTGTTCACGCCGAGCGAACGCGCGGCGCGCTCGATCAGGGACCTGGCCTCGACCGTCGTACGCTGTTCCATACGCTCCGAACGAGGCGCGGGCGCGCACACGTCATCACGGAAAGCGAGCATGGGATAAACCCTCCTTGGGCATGCATGCGTTGTACGGCGTACACCGTACAAGTCAACGGTCATATGTGGGTTCCCATGTGATCCGGTTAAGACCGGCGCTCGTCTCCGCGGCTCGCTGCATGCGCCGAGTGCCTGTGATGGCCACGCTCTACACGATCGGACCCGGTTCGCTCTAAGCTCGGCGGAACACGCCAGGCAGAGAAGCGGGCAGAAGCCTTCGCCGGTCATAGCCTCCGATCAGGTCTAGCGACCTCCGCGGCCGCCAATGGCGCTCCAGGCCATGCGATCATGAAGCAGCTACGTCACCGCAAGTTCGAGACGACCGCCGGTTGCATCCGGGCGGGACAGCTTTTCAAGCAGAATACGGCCGGCATGGCTGGCTTGTGAGTTCCGCTGGGGTCTTTTCGAGCTTCAATGTGACGACTCAGAAAGATGGGTAGCGGAGCGGCACGCGTTTTAGTCCTCTTCCATACGCAGAGATATCAGGCCTACATTCGACCCCAGGTCACCTTTCATGATGGGGGGATCTCGTCCACTCGGCGGTGACGATGAACACCGAGAGCCGGCGGCCTGCTGAACCTGTCGGGCGCGGCCGGCACCTTCCTCAAAGTGCCGAGACGGCACCTATTGTCGATCGAGCTGTATGATCTACATTCGTTGCTGGATCACGCCCGCCATTAGTGAACCCGCCGTCTCGGAGGCGCATAAAAAGACCGAGCGCCGGCGGCCTACTTGCGCATGGGAGAGGCGCGGCCGGCACCTTCCGCCATCCTTCTAGAATATGATCAAGCCGGCAGCGTCGAAGAGATCAATCATCTCCACCGGAACTCATGCGACCTGCACGCCTTCGCCTGACAGGGCATCAGCGAGGGCGATATAAGCGACGACGCAACGAAGACAGAGGCCGCCGGCACCCTGCCGCCGGGCCATCCGCTCGATCCCTCGAAGGCACCCCCGCCGCCGACTGACAGCGCCGGCCCAACCTCGCCCGGGCTTCCCGATCCGAAGCCGGATCGTGCGCCTGAGAGCGGCGGCTACGATGGAGTGCCGCCGTCGACCGGCTTCGGGAACGCCAAGGGTGGCTATGGGGCTGGTTGAGGCCTAGGGAGCCCACCGCTGGATCGCGGCGGGCTCCTATCGACCCTCAGGCGGCCGCCCGGCCAGGCCGGCCGAGGCCGATGTTCTTGGCAAGGGCAGAGCGGGCTTCGGAGTACGAGGGAGACACCATCGGGTAGTCAGAGGGCAGGCCAAACTTGACGCGGTAGCTGTAGGGATCGAGGCCGTGCTTGCTCAGATGGCGCTTTAGCGTCTTGTACCGCTTGCCATCGACAAAGCTGATCAGCGCGTCTGGCGTCACCGATTTTTTAATCTGGGCTGGCGTCGGCTGCTCGGCCTTCTCAGCCACGGTGTCGGTGCTTGCAGCCCCAGAACCGCTGTAGAGACCTGCCAGAGCCGCGTGCACGCTTCCGATCAGCCGCGGAAGCTCAGGGACCGGAATGGAGTTGTTCGCCACGTAGGCAGCAACGATGTCGCTAGCCAGCGCGAGCGTTTCTGGGTTCTGCCCTTGGTTCTTATCAGTCACTTAGGTTGTCCTGTGTGTACGCTACCGGCCTGAAATCTGCCGATCTCCGTTCCAGATCAAGGCGCAACTCGTGCAAGATCGCGCGAGCCTGCTGCGACCTGTACGCATGCTCTGTGGGTATGGTTTCGAGGAAGAGTGAGTTGGAGCGTCCCATCGAGGGGGCTGGTTCCGCATCGCATCGAGAGCCGGCGACGAAAGCTCGCAAGCGCAAAGCTCGGACGCTATGTGCGAAGCCCCGGCCGCTCAGCGCTCCGGGGCTTCTCTGCGCCTGCTGAGCCTCATGTCGAAGCACAGCAACAAATTTCCATCCGTTTTGCAGCATTCCGTAGTGTGCTGTTCACGGATATGCCTTGACGATCCACCTTGTTCGGCAGAGCGATAGGTCCTCTTTATGAAAGGGATCGTCGTGGACGAACAAGCCCAAGCTCAATCCACCAACCTTATGGAACTCGCTGCCGACCTCGTCGCGTCCTACGTGTCGAACAACAGCGTGCCGGTCTCGGAGCTGCCCAACGTCATCGCCAGCGTGCATGCGGCCTTGTCCGGTCTCAGCAATGGGGCGGCTGCCGAGCCCGTCGGCCCCGAAAAACCAACGCCGGCCCAGATCAAGAAGTCGGTCACGCCGGACGCGATCATCTCGTTCCTTGACGGTAAGCCCTACAAGACTCTGAAGCGTCACCTGACCGTGGCCGGCCTGACGATGGAGACCTACCGCGCGCGCTACGGCCTGCCGTCGGACTACCCGTCGACCGCGGCAAGCTACTCCGCTCAACGGTCCGAGCTGGCACGGTCTCTCGGCCTCGGCCAGCAGCGGCGCAAGGCAGCTCCCAAGGCCGCCGCAGTGGACGAGACGGTCTCTGAGGCGCCCAAGACCGCCAAGGGCAAGCCGAAGGCCGCTAGGGCCCCCGAGGCGGCTCCGAAGGCCCGCGGACGTAAGAAGGTCGCCGAGACGGCCTGAGGCCGCTCAGCGCCCTGTTGTGGCACGTCCTGGCACGCGCAGCGATGACAGGCCTGTAACCAACTGCCGGCATCCTACACCCGGGTCAAGTTGCGTATCGGCCTCGCTGGTGAGATCCGGGGGTTCCCCGCTCCGTGAGCAGATCGGAGCGGGGCCGAACCGTCCGCCCACGTGTGAAGCATCGAAATCTTCAACAGCATCGGCTTTCAAGGCAGCCCTCCCGTGCGCGCAGGCAACTGAGCGTAGCGTTGCACGTTGAGGCTGGCGCTGTTTGGCGCTTGAGGCATCCCATGTTGTTGATCGCGTCCCTCGTCGCCGGCACCTTCGCGCTCGCCAGCTCCTTCTCACTCATCGCTGTTCTGACGGATTGAAGCTTTCGAGGGCAGCGAGCCTGTGACCAGATCGGACGGCGGTGCCGAGCCGAGCGCCAAGAGGTACCCCCGTCAGCAATCAAATGGTGTTGCTGGCACCTAACCCGCCCCTCTATGCCCGCCGGCCGCCCAGCGACCAGTGAGCCCATGGCATCCTCCTTAGCAGTCTCTCCCGTTCGATCAGGCGCCCAGGCCTGGCGAGACGCTTTCTCTGCGCTTAAGCCCGGCACCGCGCCCTGCTATGGCCTTGAGGGACCGCGCTGGGGAGAAGTGCGCGAAGCCGCTATCGAATTCCTCGACCAGTTCGGCGACGAGGCCGCTACGCTCGATTGGTCGACGCTCGACCTTTTCGGTGTGCATCCGGCCGCGGGCGTGATCCGGGTCGACTACTGTGGGGCTCTGATGCTCAGCGGGGAGCGCGTGCGCGCGATTGAGAGCAACCGGATCTTGTTCGGAATGACGACGTACTACCGTGACGTTCCAGGGCGGCCGGAGGGCGTGCCGGTCTGGGAGTTCACACGGTAGCCTACTGCCAAGATTAACATCATCGTGTGGTATTAAGGTGTGGCATTAAGGCTAGAGTAAGCGCTTGGTTCACTACGGTGATTGCACTGCAACATTTTGACACAAAAGCGCGACAATCCGACTTTTTCTAAATTGGACCTGCGAGGTAGTTTGCTGCGTTGCTGCTGTAGATTGATCGGACAGGAAATGATTTCGATGAAGCGTCTTGCACTCGCGTCGACTGCCCTGGTGGCAGCCTTGGCGTTTATGCCGGCCAGCGCTGATGCGCGCGGCTTCGGCGGCGGCGGATTTCGTGGTGGCGGTGGCGGCTTCGGTGGCGGCGGCTTCGGCCGTGGCGGTGGTTTCGGTCGCGGTGGCTTCGGCGGGGGCTTCCGCGGCGCGGGGTTTGGAGGCGGCTACGGCGGTGGCCGAGGCTTTTACGGTCGCGGGTATGGTGGTCGCGGTTACGGCTACGGCATCGGCGGTCTTGGCCTTGGCGTGGGGCTCGGCCTTGCGGCTGGTGGCCTCTACGGTGGATACGGTGGCGGCTACGGCTATGACGATGGGTATTACAGCGGCGGCTACGCTCCGGCAGCCTATGGTGGCTACGGATATGGCTACCGTCGTCCGGTCTATGGCTATGGTTATAGCCCCTACGGCTACGGGTACTGATCTAACCGCAAGTTAGGCCTCAATCATCGCCCCCAAAAGCTCGTCTTCTCTACGGAGCAGGCGGGCTTTTTACGTTTATCCGCCTTGCAAGCTCGCGCCGAAATCCTCCGGCACCTCGCCAAACTGCACGAGGATCGTCGCGCTTTCCAACTCGCCGGTCTCGTCATCGGCGACGATCTTCAGCGCCGCGGTGCCAGGCATCAGGCCGGCCATAGTCTCGATCCCGCCGTAGCTACAGCCAAAGCAACGATCTATTAACCATGTCCCGCCAGGTTGCCCTCAGCGACCGGCTGATGGCCGAGCGCCGGCAGAGCAGCACCGCCTAGGGGGGTACGGTGCGGCCTCGCCGGCGCCGTAGCGAACCACTCAGCGCCGAGCCGAATTACCTTTGCTCCCGTCCTGAGCGAAGAGCCCAGCATGGCCAACGATCCAGAGGGTCCAGAGACCGGTAAAAGCGTAGCGTGGCGGTCGTCCTACCGGGGCGTCCTATCTCTCGATGATGACCGATCGAGCATCGTCACCATCGACGCCCCCAACGATGAGGACGCGCTCGCGCTTATGAGTTGGATCGCTGAGGGCCGCGCGTTCGAGCTTTGGAACGGGCGCGCATGGATCGGCCAGTCTCCCCTACGGTAGCCCTACGACCTCAAACGGAGCGACGGAGCTTAGGCCTTGGATTGACGATGGATGATGCGCCTACTGTGCGTCGTCTACACCGACCATCCGCACGGTCGCGCCAAGCCGGCTCCGATCCAGCCCCTTCGTGACGTAGCGTTCATCCACTTGTACAACCCGCATCGGCGCCGGGACACGCCCCACGATGCTCAGATTGCCCCGTACAGCCTGTTCGAGCTGAGACCGCACCGCGCCATCGGCCAGCACCGCAAGGCCGCCCACGGTCGCTACAGCGAGGACGCTGCGGGTCACGATCGAGGTGAGGGTGAGCATTTGGAGGCACCTGAAGAGTTCTACGAAGGCTGCTACGCCTGCGCCACAGCCGGCACAAAAAGCGAACAGGCCTACCAGATGGTGAGCCTGTTCTCGGGCTTCAGTAGGCGCGAGACCGGGGCGGGGGGGGCGGGCCATCGCCGTCATCGTCATCCGGCGGAGGCGGTCCCCGGCGACGCGGCGGAGGCGGCGGCCTGTCGTCATCGAAGTCCGGCGGGGGCGGCCGGTAGCGGTGAGGCGGTGGCCTGTCGAAGTCCTCGTCCGGCGGGGGCGGAGGGCGCCGATCGTCATAGGGCTGTGCCGAAGCGCCGGCCGCCGCGAGGACGAACAGAGCAGCGCCGGCAAGAAGTGCGCGCATGGGATCTCCATAGGACGAGCGTACGGGGAGTGCCGTCGCGGATAAACAACCAGCCAGGCCTCTGGGTTCGCTTAGAAGCAGGGGCCAGCGTCATCCTGCAAAACAGCGTCCGCCATCACTGCTGTTTGTGCCCCGGGTAATTGTGCAGGATGTGGCAGAACGGACAGAAGGCTGCCAGGACGGGCAATAACCTGAACCCCTCCGCCCGGCGGGAGCCGGGTGGGAGGCGCGCTCAGAACTCGCCGCCGAGCCCGGCCCGCACCCCGTGGCCGCCGTCGCCGCCATAGGCGTAGCCGACGTTGATCGCCAGCGGCACGGCGGTCGGCAGGCGGTGCGAGAGTGCCGCGCCGCCGGCCCACTCG
>NZ_JAKSYQ010000266.1:0-318 GCF_022829665.1 Methylobacterium sp. E-041
TGCGCGCCACGGTGAGCCGGGCGCTCGCGGCCTGAGACGACGTTCGGTCGATCCACGAGCGATCGCACGCCTCTTCCCTCCCCCTTAAGCGGGGGAGGGGGGGCCTCGCGTCAGCGAGGGTCCGGACAGGGGAGGGCCGGATCCGGAAATGCCGCTCCCCCGCCCCGACCCCCCGCGCGCGCCACCCACCACCGCTTAAGGGGGGAGGGGGCAGCCCCACCCCACCGCACCAGGTGAACGAGCCGCCCGGGCACGACCACGATCTTGCGAGGCGTCCTGCCTTCGAGGCCAGGCCGCACCGTCTCCCAGGCGACCATC
>NZ_JAKSYQ010000274.1:0-2446 GCF_022829665.1 Methylobacterium sp. E-041
GCCGGGCGAAGACCGCCGCGTCGCCCACCCGCCGCGCGGTGGCCTGGAACGTCGATTCCGACGCGTCCACCAGCCGCGCGAACTGCTTGGGCATGCTCTCGCGCGATACCGGCCACAGCCGCGTGCCCGAGCCGCCGCACAGGATCACGGGCAGGATAGCCAACGACACTGTGGGGGATTGCAAGATTCTGTTCATGGCTTCCAGCCAGCTCATTGTTTTGTTAGCTTTAGTCTTCCTCGGAAGTGATCGAGCACTTCGGCGAGCGCCGCGTCACAGTCACCGCAGAGCGATCTGCCGATCGCGGCGCGCAGCCACGTCGTGTCGCCCGCCGCCCCCGTGATCAGGATCCGTTTCACGGTTGCACTGGGCTCGGGGCGGACACGACGCGGCGTTTGCGGATCAAGCGCGGCCGCCGAGGCGCTTCAGGTCGGCCTCAACCATCTCCTAGATCATCGCCTCGAGTGCGATTTCGGCCTTCCAGCCGAAGGCGGCCTCGGCTTTGGCCAAGTTGTCCAGCAGCACCTCGACCTCGGCCGGCCGGTACAGCTTCTTGTCGATGACCAAGTGGTCCTCCATGGCGAGGCCGACATGCCGGGAGGCGAACGCGCTTTTGTCGCGCACCGTCGTCGTCCCCCCGGTGGCGATCACGAAGTCGTCGGGCTTGTCCTGCTGCAGCATCATCCACATCCCCCGAGTGTAGTCCTTGGCGTGGCCCCAGTCACGCTTGGCGTCGATGTTCCCGAGCCGCAATTCCTTGTCCAGTCCCAGCTTGATCCGTCCGACGCCATCCGTGATCTTGCGGGTTACGAACTCGACGCGTAACTATCTACCCCTGTGACGGCCGGGTTCTGGCGCCGATGGTTTTGAGGGTGGTACCGAAGGGGCTGCCGCCGTTGAGGCGTGCGGTATCGACGACGGTGCGGATGGCGGTTTCGCCCTCGGCGGCCCACGTCGCGCGGTAGCTGTTGGTGACCTTCCGCTGGACGATGGACGGACGCAGCAGCCTCTCTGAACCGTTGTTGGTCGGTTCGACTGCGCCGGGGTGGACGGGGAAGACGAGGAGATTATGACGATCCCGGCCGATCTTGGCCTGGAGGTCGCGGGTCAGGTCGCTGCGGCTCGGCGTGGCGAGGATGGCGCTAAGTTGTCGATCCAGACTTCGACGTTTGGCGGCCAGCGTCGAGGCGGCCAGATCGGTGACGCGCTCGGCCGGGGCGAACACGGATTGCAGCTAAAGTTGTAGGCGCCAGGTGATCGTCTCTCGCTTCGACGACGTAGGCAACGTCGCGGGCGAGATGGGCAAGGCAGGTCTGGTGGGTGGCGGCGTGGCTCTGCTGGGCGATGTAGCGGTCCGAGATCCACACCGCTGGCCGATGCCCGTCCATCATCTCCCTCACCACGACGGCGCCCCGCGTCGGCGATGTCGTGTGCACCGCGGCCTTGGGCCGAATGGAACACTCAGTGGTAGGCGTTGCTGCCCTGGATGCACACGCCGGTCTGGTCCGAGGCGACGACGGTGGCCCGACGCTATGTCGAGACGGCTTCTTCGCGCCCGGGCCGGAAGCACGCTTGCACCCGACGGAGCAGGTTCATCAGCCCGCCTTGACTGAGCGTCAAGCCGAACAGGTCCGACAGCGCTGCCTGCAACCGTTCGTAGGAGAGCACCTGGAAGGTCTTCAGATACGTCGCCACCGCATAGAGCCGTTGTGGGTCGAAGGGCGTCCCGCGCGCCGCCTCCGGCACCAGCGCGACGACCCGCACCCCGCACGTGGGAAGTGCACGACCAGCCGCCCATGCTGGTTGACGGCCGGTGCCACCTCCGGCAGCTCGATCCGCTCGGACACGCTGACGATCTCCGCGGGAAGCCCCTCGTGCAGAGAGCCGCCCCAGCACGTGCAGCGTTCCGGGCGATGCTCAGCGATCGCATCGGGGTCCTCGCTCATCACGCGGCTGTAGCCCTCATGGCCAGCCTTCGCCCCACTGAATTTGGCCTTCTCGCGCCGCTCCTTGCGATCCGTCGCTGGTGGCTTCGAAGACGTGCATGAGGTCTTGGCCGGGCGCTGCATACTCAGCACCAAATCGAACAGTTCCTCGCGCCTAAGCCACTCAAGATCACTCCGGCCATCCCACGAAGAAATCAATGTAATCCGACCCGCTCAAGCGGGTGGATAATTAGCTCGACCCCGCGCAGCGGGCTCTCGTGGTTGAACAGGATCCCGTTCGAGGCGTGCAGGGCGAAGCTCTCGCGGTAGTTGACCGTCATCCAGTGAGCGTAGAGCTTGGCGACGCCGTAGGGCGAGCGCGGGTAGAACGGCGTCGCCTCGCTCTGCACCTGCTCCTGGATCAGGCCGAACATCTCCGACGACGAGGCCTGGTAGTAGCGCGCGTCGGGCTTGAGGGTGCGCACGCATTCGAGCAGGTTGACCGCGCCCAAGCCCGTGATCT
>NZ_JAKSYQ010000275.1:0-779 GCF_022829665.1 Methylobacterium sp. E-041
GCCCCCGACCCACCCCTTACGAAGTGGAACTGGACCATGTCGCTCCTCGCCTGGATCGTGCTCGGCCTGATCGCCGGCTTCATCGGCAGCAAGATCGTCAACAACACCGGTCAGGGGCTCGTCGTCGACATCCTGCTCGGCGTGGTCGGTGCCGTCGTCGGCGGCTTCCTGTTCAACCAGTTCGGCCAGCCCGGGGTGTCCGGGGTGAACCTTTACAGCCTGCTCGTCGCCATCGTCGGCGCCGTGGTGGTGCTGTGGCTCTACCACGCCCTGGTCGGCCGCCGGCGGGTCCTCTGACCCAGCACGATCCGCTTCCGGCCCCTGGGCCGAAGATCGCCCCCCTCCTTCCAACGAAAGCGTACCGACCATGGCGTTGACGCCCGACACCAGCCGTCCGGCCTATGACCGCGACCTACCGACCACCAGCTTGGCCACCCCGGCCGAGGACATGCGCACGATGGCGCTGCACTCGGTCTCTTGGGGAGCGGTCATCGCCGGTGCGGTGATTGCGCTCGTCGCCCAGGTCATCCTGAACATGGTCGGGCTCGGCATCGGCCTCTCGACGGTCGACCCGGCCGGCAATGGCACGCCCACCGCCGGGTCGCTCTCGTCCGGCGCCGGCATCTGGTTCGTGATCGCCGGCATTCTCGCAGCCACCGCCGGCGGCTGGCTCGCCGGGCGCCTCTCGGGGAAGCCCGCCAACACCACCACCGCCTACCACGGGCTGCTCGCCTGGGCGGTCTCGACGCTGGTCGTCGTGTACCTGCTGTCCTCGGCGG